>CANDNO010000021.1 GCA_947386115.1 uncultured Muribaculaceae bacterium | reverse complement strand
ACTCCTTCATACTTGATTTTCCCTATCGCGGGAAAGTACTCTTTCTGTGACATAATCGTAAGAATGTATAGGTTATTTTGCTATTGAATTATCAAGAAGTTTTTTCCATCGTTTGTAAGCCTCTACGTATGGAGTGCGATCCTCGGCAGGCTTGATGGTGTCAATGAGTTTCAAAGTCTTGAAAGCATCGGCGGCCGATTCATATAGACCGGCTCCGATTCCGGCACCCTTAGCCGAACCTACAGCTCCGTCAGTGTCATAAAGCTTGATTGTTGCACCCGAAGTAGAGGCCAGCGTATCGCGGAAGATAGGACTGAGGAACATATTGGCATTGCCTGCGTGAATGGTCTCTACCTTCATACCCATCTCCTGCATAATCTCAATTCCGTATATGAATGAGAATACAATGCCTTCCTGCGCTGCACGGAGCAAATGAGAACGATTGTGGGTATTAAAATTAATACCATGGATAGAGCATCCCGTTGATTCGTTGCACAAAACACGCTCTGCACCGTTGCCGAAAGGAAGAACCGACACTCCGAGCGATCCAACCGGAGCCTGTGCGGCAAGTTCGTTCATGGCAGGATAACTCAGGTCGGCCGGGCAAATATTGCGTTTCATCCAGCTATTCAGAATGCCTGTTCCGTTAATACAAAGCAGGATGCCGATATGTGGATCTTCAGCTGTATGGTTTACGTGAGCAAAGTTATTGACACGCGACTGGGGATCATAGGAAGTCTTATCGATAATGCCATAAACAACACCCGATGTTCCGGCCGTAGCAGCGATCTCGCCTGCATTCAGCACGCCAAGCGACAGAGCGTTATTGGGTTGGTCGCCCGCACGATATGTCACAGGTGTTCCCTCGGCAAGGCCGAACTCTGCAGCAATGGAGGCAGTTACATGACCTGCATCGCCGAATGTAGGAACGATCGGCGGCAGTATCGTGGCAGGGAATTCAAAATAATCCAACAGGAACTTAGCCGGAGAGTTGGCCGAGAAATCCCAAAGCATCATTTCACTGAGACCCGACATAGTCGTGCAAAGATTGCCGGTCAATTTATATGCGATATAGTCGCCGGGCAGACAAATCTTATCTATCTTGCTGAATAGCTCGGGCTCGTGCTCTTTGACCCAGGCAAGCTTTGTCGCTGTAAAATTGCCGGGTTTGTTAAGCAGCTTGGGCATGCAATAATCGTCGCCCAGATCGGACGTCGCTTTATTGCCGTAAGGGACACCGCGGGAATCGCACCATATAATCGCATCGCGAAGCGGGGTCATAGTGCTGTCGAGAGTAACAAGGCCGTGCATCTGGTAGCTTATTCCAATCGCTTTGATATCGACCGGTGCAACATTTGCACTCGAAAGAACCGATGATGTGACGTTCTTGACGTACATCCACCAATCCTCAGGCGACTGTTCGGCCATTCCCTGAGCAACCGATTTGATAGGTGCTTCCGACTTAGGGTAAAAGTCCTGAGCTATACATTTGCCGGACTCGACGTCCACTAACGCAGCTTTAACCGATGAGCTGCCAATATCGTAACCTAAGATATACATTGGTAATAACTGGAGGTAAAAATTATGGTATTAAGTTGTTATATAAGTTTCATAGGCAATTATGATTTCACAAAGGTAATCATTTACTTTATTAATTATTGCATATACACAAAGAAAGTACCATACAAAAACCGAAAATTGCATGGTACTTTACATATACTAATGAAAATAAGATATTATCCCATAGGAGCAGGTGCGTAGCCGTCTTCAAGAGCTACATAGTGCTGGTAAGGATGGTCACATCCGGGGCATTTTGCCGGTGGCTCGGTGCCAACCTCGGTGTAGCCGCACACGAGACATTTCCATGTAACGGGTTTCTCACGTTTCCACAATGTGCCCTTGTTGATATGGTCAAGAAGAAGCTGGAAACGGTCGTGGTGAATTTTCTCTACAGCCGCGATGGAGTCAAAATGCAGGGCGATGTCGGGGAATCCCTCTTCGCGAGCAGTACGAGCAGCCTTATAATAGAATTCATAACCGTCTACGCTCTCTTCCTTGATAGAAGTAGCAAGATTGGCTGCAGTGTTTCCGAGATAACCGGCATCGACTCCGGTCTTTGTTTCAAACTGTGTGTTCTCAAGCATTTTCAAGAACACCTTGGCATGATGCAGTTCATTGTCGGCGGTTTCACGGAATACCACACCTACGGGGAAGTATAACTCCTTATCGGCAATAGCCGCATAAAAAGTGTAACGGGCAAACGATTGTGATTCGGCAAGATACGAGTTTACAATATTCTGCTCGGTCTTCGTGCCTTTAATGCTTTTCTTATCTGTGTTGTTCATAATATATAGTATTTATAAACCTAAATTCTGATATTACAACAAGACAAGATAGTGTATTGTTCGCTATGTTTTCGCCCGACGGCAATAAAAATCCCCCGGTAAAAGTGATACCGGAGGATTCCAACTATAGTAAATCAATGTGGGTTAAAAATGACTCGTTCCGTCAAAGCAATGTGTGCAAACTTTGCATTTCGGCAATCCAATTGCCTTGACAATTGTCTCGACTGTGCTGAATTTAAGCGATGTGAGACCGTAACGCTCCCTTATTTTCTCTACGAGACGCTCGTAACGGGGAGAACCTGCCTTGGCATACTCGTCAAGATGTGCATTGGGATCGCCTTCGAGCTCATTGATAATGCGACGTGTAAGAAGTTCCATATCGCTTTTTGACGAAGTAAATCCTATATATTTGCAGCCATAGATGAGTGGCGGCGAGGCAATGCGCATGTGGACTTCGCGTGCGCCATAATCATACAGAACCTTTACATTATCGTTAAGCTGAGTGCCGCGAACGATAGAATCATCGCAGAAAAGCGCACGCTTGCCGGCAAGCATCGCACGATTGGGCACAAGCTTCATCTTTGCCACCAACGAGCGCATTGACTGCTCTCGGGGCGTGAAGCTTCGGGGCCAGGTGGGAGTGTATTTACATATACAGCGGTGATACGGCACATTGTGACCGGCTGCATAGCCGAGAGCCATACCTACGCCCGAGTCGGGTATACCGCAGGCACAATCGACCTCGGTAGTATCGGTCTTGCCCATTTCGTAGCCGGAGTCAAAACGCATCTGCTCGACATTCTTTCCCTCATAGCTTGATGTGGGGAAACCGTAATACACCCAAAGGAAAGAACATATCTGCATTTCTTCACCGGGAGCGAGCATCTGCTTGATGCCTTCTGAAGTCACGTGCACGATTTCGCCGGGTCCGAGATCTCTGACTACCTCATAGTCGAGATTCGGGAAAGCAGTTGACTCTGATGCCGCAGCATAGGCGCCATCCTTTTTGGCCAACACAATGGGTGTGCGGCCAAGGCGGTCGCGTGCGGCAATGAATCCATCCTCGGTAAGGATAAGCATCGAGCATGATCCCTCGATCGAGTCATAAACATTCTTGATACCGTCGACAAATGTCTTTCCCTGATTGATGAGCAGAGCAACAAGTTCGGTCTGGTTTGTCTCACCCGAACTTAACTCGGCAAAGTGGACACCGGTTTCAAGCAGTTTCTTCTCGAGCTTGTCGATGTTACAAATTTTAGCAACCGTAACAATTGCATATTTTCCCAGATGGGAATTGATAATGATAGGTTGTGGGTCGGTATCACTGATCACGCCTATACCGTTGTGGCCTATGAATTTTGACAACTCGCCCTCAAACTTGGTTCTAAAGTATGTGCTCTCCAATGAATGAATCGACCGGCAGAAACGCCCGTTCTCATCATCATAAGTCACCATACCGGCACGTCTTGTGCCAAGGTGTGAGTTGTAATCAGTACCATAGAAAAGGTCGGCTTTACATTGATGTTTTGATGCGACGCCAAAAAATCCTCCCATAAAATTAATTATTTAGTGATTGGTTATCTTTTATCGTAGTTACCTTCAAAATAGTTTATATAAGCTCTGTTTACAAGAGCGACACCTCCGGGTGTAGGATAATTGCCCGAGAAGTACCAGTCGCCGGGACAGTCGGGAATGGCCTTATGCAAGCCTTCAAGACTCTGGTAGACGATGCTTACACGTGCATTGGTATTGTCAGGGGTCAAAAGCCGAGCTATTTCGGCCGAGATCTCTTCGTCAGTAAACGGAGCATAAATAGCTTTAACGCAATTTTCCTGTTCCGACTCCGATTTCGAAAGCTCCCGCTTACAATTTGCATATACGTCGCCTAATATACTTGCGCGACCTGTACGTGTCAGCAAAGATACGGCTGCTTTAAATGCTATAAACTCGGCCATTCTTGACATGTCTATGCCATAATAGTCGGGATAGCGTACCTGTGGTGATGACGACACGATTACAATATGTGCCGGATGTAATCGGTCAAGCATGCCTATGATAGATTGCTTAAGTGTCGTCCCGCGCACAATTGAATCGTCGATCACAACAAGTGTATCAACATCGTTACGCACACATCCATATGTTACGTCATACACGTGTGCGGCAAGATCATTCCTTGAACTCCCTTCGGCAATGAACGTTCGGAGTTTGATATCCTTTACTGCAACTTTTTCAACACGAAGCTTTCGTGACATTATTTCGCGCACTGCATCGCTGTCAAACGACTTGCCACTATGATAAAGTCGTAGTATCTCATCGGTTTTGTCCTCTTCGAGTCTTTTCATGAGACCTTCACACATACCTATGAATGCAACCTCGGCTGTATTAGGAATAAATGAGAAGACTGCGTTGTCAATATCATAGACTATAGCTTTCATGATGTCCGAGACAAGATTTGCACCAAGAGCTTTACGCTCGCGGTAAATGTCGGCATCGGTACCTCGTGAAAAATAGATACGTTCAAACGAACAACGGTTATTAGAGCGTTGCCCAAGGATATCGTTAATCTTTACCTTGCCTTGATTATTGACAATTAAGGCACTTCCGGGCTTCAACTCCTTCACATCTCGTCTCGACTTGTTGAATACAGTCTGGATAACCGGTCGTTCGGAAGCTACTACAACGATTTCATCATCATAGTAGTAAAATGCCGGACGTATACCGTCGGGATCACGCAATGCAAAAAGATCGCCCGAGCCGGTAGCTCCGCAAATTACATAGCCGCCATCCCATTCAGTAGCAGTATTTGACAAGATACGTACCATATCCATGTTATCTTCTATCTGTTTGCTAAGCTCAGGATCACGATATTTATCGCGATATTCCCTGTACAGACGATGATTTTCCTTGTCGAGCGCATAACCTAATTGTTCGAGCAGCATAATAGTATCACTATAAATGCGTGGATGCTGGCCTCGCTGAACAATCGACTCAAAGATATTGTCGACATTTGTCATGTTGAAGTTTCCACACAACAATAAGTTGCGCGATGGCCAATTGCTGCGACGAAGGAAAGGATGAACATAAGATATTCCACTTTTGCCGGTAGTGCTGTAACGAAGATGTCCCATATTAATTTGCCCCAAGAAGGGTACAAACTTATCGACATCGTCGGCAAGCAACTCATCAAGATCATAATCGCTTAACTTTTGGCCGATTTCACCGAATATTTCGGTTATTGCATTTGAGCCGAGCGCACGTTCCCTGAAGATATACTCACTTCCCGGTTGAGCATGAATCTTCACGACACCGACTCCGGCACCTTCCTGTCCTCTATTATGCTGTTTCTCCATGAGGAGGTATAGCTTGTTGAGACCGTAGGCATATGACCCGTACTTCTTACGGTAATATCCCAAAGGTTTCAAAAGGCGAATTATCGCCACACCACACTCATGTTTCAATTGTTCCATCAGAATGTTGAAGATTGAGGTTTATCTTATAAATAAAAGTTCGCGATACTTGGGAAGAGGCCATATCTCGTTGTCGACCATGAGTTCCAGTTTATCGATATGATACCTTATCGTTTCCATGCAGGGAACTACATTATCGTGATAAGCTATTGCCTTTTCACGCTCACTCTTTATGCGGTTAGCCTGGCGTCGGGCATCAACCATAGCTTCGACCGTGTCTTTGATGACAAGCATGTGCTTGGAAATCTTTTCAATGGTCGAGAGATCCTGTGCTACAATGAGGTTACTCTTGTCGGCATCAAACAGTGATTTGATCTTGACTAGATTGTCGACAAGGAACGACTGATATCGCGTAGCTACCGGTATGACATGGTTAATAGCGAGATCGCCAAGAACTCGGGCTTCAATCTGAACCTTCTTTGTGTACATTTCCCATTTCACCTCGTTACGGGCATGTAACTCGACCTCACTGAACACACCCGTGCGTGCAAACATCTCGATCGACTCATTGCGTAGGTATGCGTCAAAGATTTTTGGGACGCTGGTCTCACAGTCGAGTCCGCGGCGCTCAGCTTCCTCCTTCCACTCGTCGCTATATCCGTTGCCGTCAAAATGAATCGGTTTGGACTCGATTATCAGTTTCCTTACCTCCTCAAGTATAGCATGATTTAGAGGTTCACCGTCGTTTATGCGTTTATCAACATTCTCCTTAAATATTGTGAGCTGGTCGGCTACCGCAGCATTAAGTGCGATCATGGCCGATGCACAGTTGGCCGACGAGCCTACAGCACGGAATTCAAAGCGATTGCCTGTGAACGCAAATGGTGATGTACGGTTGCGGTCGGTGTTGTCGATGAGAATCTCGGGAATCTGTGAGGCTCCGACACTTACACCCTGCTTGTCGCTGAAAGCTATCAGTTCGTCCTGTGTGCTACTCTCGAGGCGCGCAAAGATATCGGCAAGCTGTGAGCCGGCGAAGACCGATATAATTGCCGGCGGCGCTTCATTGGCACCAAGGCGGTGGGCATTGGTGGCCGAAGCTATGGAAGCCTTGAGCAGGCCGTTGTGCTTGTGGACAGCAGCCATAACGTTGGCTACAAAAGTAATAAACTGAAGATTTCCTTGCGGCGTTTTGCCGGGTGCAAATAACAATACTCCGGTATCGGTACCGAGGCTCCAGTTGTTATGCTTTCCCGAACCGTTAATACCGGCGAACGGTTTCTCGTGAAGAAGCACGCGGAAGTTGTGGCGACGAGCTACCTCCGACATCAGCGACATCAACAGCAGGTTGTGGTCGTTGGCAAGGTTGGTTTCCTCAAATATAGGCGCCAGCTCAAACTGATTGGGTGCAACCTCGTTGTGACGTGTACGGGCCGGTATGCCAAGACGATGGCATTCGATCTCAAGGTCGAGCATAAACGCTTCAACACGCGACGGTATTGCACCAAAATAGTGGTCTTCAAGCTGCTGGTTCTTCGCGCTTTCATGCCCCATCAATGTGCGACCGGTCATGACAAGATCGGGGCGTGCCGAGAAAAGTGCCTCATCAACAAGAAAATACTCCTGCTCCCAGCCCAAAAACGACTGAACATGCTTGACAGAAGGGTCAAAATAACGTGCAACGCCTGTCGCTGCCTTATCAACTGCGTTTAGAGCGCGAAGTAGCGGAGTCTTGTAATCAAGGGATTCACCTGTATATGATATGAATATAGTAGGAATACAAAGGGTTTTGTCGAGAATAAATGCTGGCGAGGAAATATCCCATGCCGAGTAGCCGCGAGCCTCAAAAGTGTTGCGGATACCGCCATTGGGGAAACTTGAAGCATCAGGCTCTTGCTGCACCAGAAGTTTCCCGGTAAACTCCTCTACTACCCCACCCTTGCCGTCATGTTCAATGAATGCATCATGCTTCTCGGCAGTACCGTCGGTGAGAGGGTGAAACCAGTGGGTATAATGTCGAGCGCCATTGTCTATAGCCCATTGTTTCATGCCTGCCGCAACACTATCGGCAACTTCGCGCGAAAGAGGTTCTTTATTATCTATAGCATAAACAAGTGCATCATAGGTCTTCTTGGGAAGATACTGATACATCTTGGCACGGTTAAATACATATTTACCGTAATACTGTTCGGGTCGCTCGTTGGGTATGTCGACCGGAACCGCCTTGCGGTCATAAGCTTCTTCTACTACTTTAAACCTTAACTGTGACATGGTTGATAATGCTTATATTATACTTTGAGTATGTTTGCTTAATAATTTGATGCGGCGCGCAGCTTCCTCTGTATTCATGCGGGAATTGAAAGCTGTGAATCTTACAAAACTTTCACCACATTCGCCAAACCCCACGCCGGGTGTAGCTACGATACGACAACGGTTCAACAAAAGATCAAAAAATGACCAGGAATCCATTCCGGCAGGCGCCTTGACCCAAACATAAGGAGAATCAATACCGCCATACACCGTCAGCCCTGCGTCGGCAAGTCCCTGGATGAGCATGCGGGCATTGGTCATGTAATATCCGATGTTCTCCTTGACTTGCAGCTTACCTTCGGGGGTGTACAGCGCTGCGGCTGCCCTCTGTACGACGTACGAGGCTCCGTTGAACTTCGTGCACTGCCGGCGGCGCCACATGTCATTGAGACAATAACCATCATGGCTGACGAGCTCACGCGGAACTACCGTATATCCGCACCGTAAACCGGTGAAGCCGGCAGTCTTGGAGAAACTGCGGAATTCTATCGCACACTCCTTAGCGCCGTCTATCTCATAGATGCTGTGGGGCACGTCGCTGTGCTGTATGTACGCTTCATAGGCCGAGTCAAACAGAATGAGCGATTTATGCTCCCGGGCATAATCGACCCATACTTTGAGCTGGTCATAGGTGAGCGAGGTTCCTGTGGGATTGTTGGGATAACACAGATAGATAACATCCGGAATCACATCGCGGGGAACAGTAGGCACGAAATCGTTGGATGCGAGACATGGAATTGTGATTACCCGTCGCCCTGCCATGAGATTGGTATCACGATAGACAGGATATACAGGATCGGTAATCGCTACGGTATTGTCTTTCGAAAGAATATCACCGATGTTTCCTAAATCGCTTTTGGCACCATCGCTTATGAAAATCTCGTCGGAACTCAACTCGATACCACGTGCGGCATAATCATTCTTTAAAATGGCTTCTATGAGAAACGGGTGTCCTTGCTCAGGGCCATATCCCACAAACGTTTCGCGTGCTGCCTGCTCGCTCGAAGCTTTGATGAGTTCATCAACAGCTGCGCGGGATACAGGAAGGGTCACGTCACCGATTCCAAGGCGAATTACATCGACACCGGGATTGGCTTTACAATAATCGTCGACGCGCCGGGACACTGCCGAGAACAAATAATTCTCGCTTATTTTACTGAAGTTGTCGTTGGCTTTAAACATATAATAATTTACCCTTGGTTTTGACGTGTGTAACTACCTTTAAAGACTGTCTTCGCCGGACCGGTCATCATGACATGGCCACAATGCCCGTCCTGCCACTCAACCATTAAGTCGCCACCGTCGAGATGTATGACGGCTTTTCGACCACACAATCCGTTAACGTGGGCAGCCACAAGTGTGGCACACGCACCGGTGCCGCACGCGAGAGTAATACCGCTGCCGCGTTCCCATACGCGCATACGAATTTCGCCCGAATCACTTACTTGGGCGAATTCCACATTCACCCCTTCGGGGAACAGATCATGGTGTTCAAGTGCCCGCCCTACCTGCTCGACATCCACACAATCAAGATTGTCAACAAAGACTACAGCATGCGGATTGCCGATTGAGACGGCCGAAATATTAATAGTTGATTGACCCGACAAGTCAAGACTCACCGGTCGATTTATAAAACAGTCATCAGATGTATTGACAGGAATTTCATCAGTCAAAAGTGAGGGTAAACCCATGTCGACAGTAACCGACTCGACCAAACCGCCACCACCCGGCTTCAGGTATAAATGTTTAACGCCCGAAAGGGTTTCGAGCGTTAGATGCAGTTTATCGGTCAGATTGTTGTCATATACGTATTTAGCGACGCAGCGAGCGCCATTGCCACACATACGGGCTTCCGAACCGTCGGCATTGAAAATACGCATTTTAAAGTCGGCCTCACTCGACGGCAGAATGAGTATGATGCCGTCGCCTCCCACTCCCGTGTGCCGGTCGCTCATCTCTCGCGACAGGGAGGCAAGATTATCGGGGCAAGCAGACAGGCAGTCTATGTAAACATAGTCATTGCCAATGCCCTGCATCTTGGTGAATAGTATTGGTTCCATCTATTGGAAATAGTGTTAACTTTTACGGGTGCAAAGTTACGAGCTATTATTGGTTTTTCCTAAGCGACAGACCAAAAATATTGCGTAAATTTGCAAAAAATATTTCGGCAATATTCAACAATACACTATACCGACTTTACGTTACATTAATAATGAACAGAAATTGGCTTAAAAAGGCATTTGCAGTTGCGCTATTGTGCTGTCCGGCTCACATGGTGATGTCGGCACAGGATGGTTCTTCGGCATATAACTTCTTGAATGTGACGTCATCGGCCCGAATATATGGACTCGGTGGTGTGAATATTACAAACGTCAACGACGACATCAACAGTACCGACCAGAATCCCGCTCTGCTCGGCGGCGAGATGTCGAGCCAGCTCGGAATCAATTACATGAGATATCTTGGGGATTCGAACTTTGCGGGTGCACGTTACACACATTCGGCCGGAGAGTACGGTGCCTGGAGTGCAGGCATTCAATATTTCGGCTATGGTTCAATTACGGCAGCCGATGAAACCGGTGTGATTACAGGAAAATTCTCACCCAAAGATGTTGCGTTCAACGGAAGTTTCTCCTACGACATCTACGGTTGCTGGCGTGGTGGCATCAACGTAAAGTTGCTTTACAGCAGTTACGAACAGTACTCGGCGATGGCTCTCGCTACCGACCTGGGCCTTAATTACTATGACCCCGACCGTGACCTGTCATTTTCAATCGTAGGAGCAAATTTAGGAGGACAACTCAAGAAATTCAACGACCGCAGTGACCGCCTTCCCATCGACCTGCGCATAGGTTGGGCCCAATCGTTCGGAGATTTTCCAGTGCGCTTTTCAGTCACAGCCTGGAACCTCACCAAATGGCACTTGCCCTATATCGAGACCGGCGACAACAGCACAGAGTCCGAACCGGTTGTAAAGGACTCGTTTTCAAGTAATCTTTTCCGGCACCTTGTTTTTGGAGCCGAACTTATATCAAGCGAACGTTTCTATCTGTCGCTTGGATATAACTATAAAACACGCACCGATATGTCGACCTACTCGCGTAATTTCCTTTCGGGATTCTCTCTTGGAGCGGGACTTAACGCACGTCGCTTCAACGTATCGCTCGCGCTCGCCCAACCCCACACGGGTGCAACCACATTCATGCTGAATCTGACTTTGAACATAAACGACATACTTCATTAATCATGAACGATAACGATAATAAAATCATTATAGCGATCGACGGCTACTCTTCGTCGGGTAAAAGCAGCATGGCAAGGGCACTTGCCCGCGTCATAGGCTACCGCTACATTGATTCGGGAGCCATGTACCGCGCAGTCACCCTGTATGCCATGCGCAACGGAATGATACTGCCCGACGGCTCTGTTGACACAAATAAACTTATAGCAGCTCTTCCTGATATCAAAATTGACTTTGCAGTTAGCAACGAACAGCAGAATACACTACTCAACGGTGAAAACGTTGAAAAGGAAATACGCCAACTGCCGGTTTCAAACAATGTATCACGAGTGGCAGCGATTCCCGAGGTGCGTCATCGGCTTGTTGCCTTGCAGCAGCAATTCGGCCGGGAGCGCGGAATCGTAATGGATGGCCGAGATATAGGCACTACCGTATTTCCTAATGCCGAGCTCAAGATTTTTGTAAACGCGCCGGCGGAGACACGTGCCGAGCGTCGACTCAAAGAACTGCTCGACAAAGGCGAAAAGGTTTCTTATGACGAGATTCTTGACAATGTTAAACAGCGCGATCACATCGATGAAACACGTGCCGAAAGCCCTCTGAGAAGAGCCGATGATGCCATCGATTTTGACAACTCGTCTATGACCATTGACGAGCAGAACAAGCGCCTGTTGCAATTATATAATAATGTAATCGGGCACCATGATTGATGTAACGATCGATCAGGGTTCGGGATTCTGCTTCGGTGTCACGACAGCGATAAACAAGGCCGAGGAAGAATTGTCGCGGGGCGGTCGCCTGTACTGCTTAGGCGATATCGTGCACAATGGCGAAGAAGTAGCTCGCCTACACGATCTGGGTATGGATACCATAACCCACGAGCAACTAAGCCGTTTGCACAACGCCCGCGTACTGTTGCGCGCTCATGGAGAGCCACCGTCGACCTACGACATCGCACGCCGCAACGACATAGAAATAATTGATGCTACTTGTCCGGTTGTACTTCAGTTACAACGCCGAGTAAAGGATTGCTACACTGAGAATGGCGACCGTGTGCAGATTGTAATCTACGGCAAGCGAGGTCATGCCGAGGTGAACGGACTCGTTGGCCAAACCGATGGGCACGCTATTGTGCTGGAAAGTGTAGATGAGATTAACTGCCTTGACTTTACACGCGACATCAGGCTATTCTCTCAAACCACAAAGTCGATTGAAGGATTCCGCAAGATGCGCGACGAGATATCGCGCAGAATGACAGGAGGAGCGCTCCTCGTTTCTTACGACACAATATGCCGCCAGGTAGCCAATCGCGTGGAGCGCCTGAGAGAATTTGCCTCGCGCCATGATCTGATTCTTTTCGTATCAGGCGCCAAAAGCAGTAATGGGCGCATACTGTTCAATGAATGCAAGGATGTGAACCCGAACACCTATATGGTTTCGAGTGCTGCTGATGTTGACAGAAAGCTACTCGACAATATCAAATCGGTAGGTGTGTGTGGCGCGACATCGACACCCCGATGGCTCATGGAACAAGTCAAGGAATACATAACCAACATTGACAATGAATAAGTCTGAAATTTGCATAGCCACCGCTGCTCTCATGTCATGCACAGGCAACGATAAAAACGCAAGTCAACCCGACATGCAATTCATTCGAAATCTTGGCTATGAATATGCTACGACCTATCGGTCAATGCTCACAGGCTGCAGCGAAATGGAGCGCCAGAATTTCCTGCTCGATGTCAATGCGCGCGAGACGCTGCTTGATAGTGAGATAGGAGCCGACTTCGCACGCGAGTTCAGGCAAGCATTCGCCGACTCGGCATTTGTAGAATAATAAATAATGCCCGCCTTACAATAGTATATGTAAGACGGGCATTTAATATGATATCGTTTATCGATTATTCGGCTTCGGCCTCGGGAGCGATAAGCTTGTAACCCTTGCCGTGGATGTTGATAATCTCGATCGAGGGATCATCTTTGAGATGCTTACGCAGCTTGGTAATGTAAACATCCATAGAACGGGCGTTGAAATAGTTGTCATCGATCCAGATAGTCTTAAGTGCAAAGTTGCGCTCAAGAATCTCATTTACATGTGCACACAACAGGCTGAGAAGCTCCGACTCCTTTGTGGTGAGTTTGGTAACCTTGTCGCCGATCATGAGCACCTGTTTCTGGGTGTCGAATGTGAACTTACCGATCTTGTACATGGTGATTTCACGGCCCTTCTTGCCCTTTACACGGCGCAGGATAGCTTCAATACGGAATACGAGTTCCTCCATTGAGAAGGGTTTGGTGATATAATCATCGGCACCGATCTTGAAGCCGTCAAGGATATCCTCTTTCAGCGATTTAGCGGTAAGGAATATAATAGGCACCTCACTGTTGACAGTGCGTATCTCTTGAGCCAGTGTGAAGCCATCCTTTTTAGGCATCATCACATCGAGGACACAAATATCATACTTGCCCTTCAAGAAGGCTTTATAGCCACTTTCACCGTCGGCGAAGAGGTCGGCGTTGAAGCCCTTGGCCTGGAGGTATTCTCTGAGCAGCATGCCCAGGTTCTCATCATCTTCGCACAGAAGAATTCTCATTCTTTCTTCCATAGTCTACTTAATTTTTAGTTAGTGGTAATATTATAATAAATTTTGTTCCAACATTAATTTCACTCTCGGCCTTAATCTCACCGCCAAGTACCTCGACCATCTTCTTGACATAAGCAAGACCGAGGCCAAAGCCTTTGACATCATGACGGTTGCCGGTATGAACACGATAGAACCTGTCAAATATTTTCTTAAGGTCCTCTTTCTTTATGCCTATACCGTTATCACTTACCGTAATCTGCAGCCGGTCGTTATCGATATCGCGAGTCGATACGTTGAGCTTGAGAGGCACATCTTCACGGCGATATTTGACTGCATTGTCAAGCAGGTTAAATATTACATTGGTAAAATGCATCTCATCGACCATTACAATTGCATCATCGGCATCAAGATTCGACTCTATCGAACCGCCGTATCGTTCAACCTTAAGTTTAAAAGTGTTGATGATATTGTATATAACCGAGTTGGCGTCGATTTCCTGAAGTCTTACTGTAGCTTTTTTCTTATCGAACATCGACATCTGCAATACCTTCTCGACCTGGAAACGCAGGCGCTTTGTCTCATCGTTTATAATAGAGGCAGCATGCTGCAACATGGCAGGAGACTTACGCACCGAATCGTCGTTGAGCATCTGTGCTGCAAGCGAAATCGTCGAAATGGGCGTTTTGAATTCATGTGTCATGTTGTTGATGAAATCATTTTTCATCTCCGTAAGCTTCTTCTGCCTGAATGCTACTACTATAATATATATAAATATGATAAGTAATATTATAGTCATGATAAGCAGCGGCACGATAAAGCCGAGCGACTTGTGTATATAATCACTCTTGTGCGGGAAATACACTTTGAGGAAATATGCCTTGTCGGGAGCATCGTTAGGGAAAATGGGCCGAACGAACATGCTGCCCTGAACATCGGGGGTCGAAGCATAACCCGAGGTCTTGAATACCGGCACATTGTCGCGGTTCACGAGCGCCACTTCAAAAGGTATGTCAATACCGTTGTTGCCAAACTCTGTCTGTAGATAACTTACTGTCTTTGCCGAATCCACCCTCTCGGTAATCGGACGGTCATCGGCCTGGCTCATGATATTGAGAATCACATCATTGATAAGCCCGCTCTGCTGCCTCGCCTGGTCTTTCTTATATGCATCCTCCTGCATCGAACGGTATCGTCGAGCAAAGTCGCGCTGGTCATTTTGCAGATGAAAGATTTTATCAACATCGGCCTTGATTGTGATATCGGCATCGAGTCCGCTCAAGGTGCTGAACTTATACTTTACACCTCCCAGATGAGGCAGCGTACCATCGGGATACTGAGAGTAGACCGACGAAGTTTCAATCCAGGACACATCCTCCTCAAGGTAATACTTCACCTCGTCCTGCTCAAGATGCATGGCAACGCCGTGCAGGCCGCGATGAACTCCCTCGCTGAACTGATCTTCACGCATCTTTATCATACTCTCCATATACATGAACTGCATATAAAGAAATGCGGCAAAGACAATTGCCATTATTATAGTAAGAAGCCAGATGGTCGATTTCTTCATTTTAATATAGTAGTTTTAAACTCTTTCCTTTATTAACAATTATGGTTAAATTTAGTTTTTGTTAAACCATAGAAATACATCGTCGAGTTTAACGAAGAATCTATTTATTAACATTTGAAATGTTAATTTGCATTTCGGCTCAAAATTAACACTTTTATCGGAGATGTGCAAATAAAAAAACTATAACGACCTACAATGACACTTCGATTCAATTAATTACACATAATATAATGTGCCTGCTCCCTTGCTGAATGATACTGAGAACCGCCCTGACAATAAATGCTCATAACCGGATTAAAAAAATTCACTTTTGCTAAACCTTTTTTTGCTCCATGTTGTTTAGAAGATACAAACAACAAAAAAACAGCGTGACAAACACACACTGAAAAACACAAATTATTCAACCAACAACTATTTATTATTATGAAAAAAGCTGTATTAATGATTGCCCTCGCGCTCGGATGCACGACCGCTTTCGCCCAGAAGATTGACAAAAATGAGATGAAACAGCTCAAGGCTTTCTTAGAGCAGCCCGCCGAGAAAGACGCTACAAACGCCCAGGCCTTGAAGATCGTCGATATGAATGCCCCCGCCACATGGGAGGGAGTCACAGTGGTTGCAGGCCACGTTACCGCCATCGAGTGGAAAGATAAGAAACTTGCAGGCGAACTTAATCTTTCAGGTTTCGACCAGCTTTCAAAAGTCGATGTTTCCCGTAACAAAATCACATCGCTTTCTGTGGCCAACGATCCTGCACTCACCGAACTGAATGCATCGCGTAACCAGATCAAGTCTATCGACATGGCCGGCGCTACCGCTCTTGAGACTGTAAACATCTATCGTAACCGACTCACTGAGTTCACCCTCGAAGGTGCTCCCGCAGTTAAGCTGCTCAATGTTTCCAACAACTATCTTGTAGGACTCAACGTTGCCAACGCAACTCAGCTCAAGACCCTTAACTGTCAGGGTAACCACTTGGAGCAGCTCGTAGTAAGCGGCTGTACCGGACTTAAGAACCTCTATGCAGGTTACAACAAGCTCACAAGCATCAACCTGTTTGGTGTAGAGAATCTGACCAACTTCAACATCGATGACAATGACATCACTTCTCTGATCATCTCGGGTCTGCCCTCACTGAGCACCTTCATCTGCAGCGACAACAATATGCAGACACTCGCAATGCGCAACTGTAACGCTCTGCTCGACCTCGTTTGCTCTTACAACGACCTCACCACCCTTTCAGTTGAATCTTGCCCCAACCTGCTCTTTGTCGACTGCTCATACAATGACCTTACCAGCCTTACCCTGAGCAACCAGACATTCCTGCAGCGTCTGCTTTGCAACAACAACCAGCTCACCATGCTTGATGTATCATTTGACCAGGCTCTTACCTACGTTAACTGCCGTTTCAACATGATCACCGACTTCCGCACCATAGGTTGCGACAACCTGCACATGGTAGCTTGCCAGTGGAACTACTAACCTACACGGCAAATAACTTCCACTGCTATGGTCCCCAAAGTTAAGCCTACAGCTTATACATCATAATACCTACGAAACCCCGGCGACACTAACCTGTCGTCGGGGTTGATGCGTTGTCATTACGAATGACAAAATCTTGAATGCAAGAAGTAGGATGCAGAATAATGATTTTTTTGTACTTTTGTAACAATAAACAAAATTCAAACAATGAACCGAACCGTAATGAGTATAATTGGCCTTGCTGCCATATCGCTTGGCTCACATGCCGCCGAGCCCTTGTCGCCTTGTCAGGCCGACGCGCGTTTTGCCGACTTCCCAACTTACAATGCCGACGATCTCGAACTGCTCGTCAATGACCGAGGAACACACTTCACCCTGTGGAGCCCCGAAGCCGAGGAGGTCACTATCCAGCTTTATGACACCGACCGTGACACTGCTCCTACAGGCATTCACCGCATGACGCGCAGCAACAACGGTACTTGGCGGTTCACCTCGCCCGACAATCTTACCGGAAAGTTTTACACATTCCGAGTAAAGTATGACGGCAAATGGCTTGACGAAACACCGGGTGTATGGGCAAAGGCCGTAGGTACAAACGGTAAGCGCGCAGCTATCGTGGACTTGGCGAGTACAAATCCCGAGGGCTGGGAATCGGATCATGGGCCCGCGGTGGCAAGCATTACCGATGCTATTATCTACGAGATGCATCATCGCGACTTTTCGGTACACCCGTCAAGCGGAATCGTCAACAAAGGTAAATTTCTCGCGCTGACCGAGCTCGCGACCCATAGCCCCGAGGGACTGGCCACAGGCATAGACCACCTCAAGGAACTCGGTATCACCCACGTGCATATTCTTCCATCCTACGATTATAACAGTGTGGACGAGTCTAACCTCGCCACTCCGCAATACAACTGGGGATATGATCCTCAGAACTACAATGCACCCGAAGGCAGTTATTCAACCAATCCGTCTGATCCCGAGGCTCGTATCCGCGAGATGAAACAGATGGTAAAGTCACTGCATGATGCCGGCATCGGTGTCGTGATGGATGTCGTATATAACCACACAGGCGACAACGAAGGTTCAAACTTTTCACTCACTGCTCCTGGTTATTACTACCGACACAAAGCCGACTGCTCGTGGAGCGATGCATCGGGCTGTGGCAACGAAACTGCAAGTGAGCGAGCACAAATGAGCGACTACATTGTCGAATCGGTCAAATACTGGGCAAAGGAATACCATATCGACGGTTTCCGCTTCGACCTTATGGCAATACACGACATTGAGACCATGAACCGCGTTGCAGCCGAACTCAAAGCGATTAATCCCAACATTATTATATACGGCGAGGGCTGGACAGCCGGCGACTCTCCCCTACCCGTCGAGAAACGGGCTCTGAAAGAAAACGTAGCGCGCATGGATGGCATAGCCGTGTTCAGCGACGACCTGCGCGATGCGGTAAAGGGTCATTACAGTGACGCTACCGACCGTGGCTTTGCAACCGGCAAGCCCGGCAATGAAGAAACTGTTAAAATCGGCATTGTCGCTTCAACCGCCCATCCTCAGGTCGATTATACAAAAGGTAACAACTCCAAATTCCCGTACGCATCGTCACCGACACAGATTATCAATTATGTATCGTGCCACGACGACCTTATGCTTACCGACAAACTCGCAAAATCTATGCCCGGAGCGACTGAAGCCGAGCGTCAGCGTGCCGACAAACTCGCACAGACAATCGTGATGACATCACAGGGCACCCCGTTCATCTTTGCAGGAGAAGAGATATTCAGAAACAAAAAAGGAGTACATAACAGTTACAAGTCGCCCGACAGCATAAACGCTATCGACTGGAGCCTGAAAGCCGAGAATGCCGATCTATACAAATATTATCGAGAGCTCATCAAGTTGCGCAAAGAGCATCCCGCGTTCCGCATGACCTCGGCCGATGATATCGCACGCCATATACGTTTCGACAAGACAACCGAACCTAATCTCGTTTCATACACGATCACCGGCAATGCCAATGGCGACAACTGGGCCGACATCAAAGTGGTATTTAACGGTAGTGACGACGCCCGTACTATCAAACTCCCCAACGGCGAATGGACAGTCATAGCCCGCGACGGCAATATAAACGCAACAGATGGCCTTGGCACAATCAAAGGTGGCAAAAAAATCAATGTCGAGCCCCGCTCGGCTCTAATCCTCGCCCGTCAATGAACCGTACGGTAAAGGCGTCAAAAGCATTACTACCGATATTGAAAAACAGACGGTAAAAAATCAACTCAACACCGAAAACCTACGCAAAGCATTTGCCAAAATAGGCTATAAGGCGAAATATTGGTCATAATATTGTACATTACGACCAATAGTTGTATCTTTGCGACACACATATCAAATACCCAAAGTTTCCAATTCACATACAAACCTATGAGCAAAGACAATCTTTACAGGGCACTGACCGATGCCGAAATCAAAACGCTGACACTCGCCGGATGCACTGCAACCGACTGGTCAACAGTAACGGTAAAAAATGGTTTCGATGCTTCACGATGCCGTCGTGTAGCGTTCAGCGGAACAATACATCTTGGCCGTCTTGACCACACATTCGAGTGTACGGGCGGCATTAAATTGCAGGCATCAATCTCCCGTGTCAAACTCCATAACTGCACAGTCGACGACAATGTCTATATTGATAATGTAGCAAATTACATTGCCAACTGCGACATAGCGCCATACGCTTTCATTGAAAATGTGAATCGCATTGTAGCCACACTCGATTCTACGTTTGGTGTAGGCACAAACGTTTCGGTACTGAACGAAACCGGCGGTCGAGAAGTCCCCATTTACGAGCAACTATCGGCTCAGCTGGCCTATCTTATCGCCATGTATCGCCATGACCCGAGACTCGTGTCGGCTTTAAGTGACATGATCAAGGAGCGCGCCGAGGCAAATCTCGGACATCGTAGCCGTATTGGCGCCTACGCACGAATCACCAATACCGGCGAGATCTTGAATGTCAACGTGGGAGATTACGCTCGCATCGATGGTGCATCAAGACTTTCCAACGGTACCATCGCATCATCTAAAGTCGATCCTGTTTATGTGGGTACCAATGTCATGGCGAGCAACTTCATCCTCTCATCGGGTGCTCGAGTAGAAGACGGAGTCGTTCTGCTCGATAGTTTTGTGGGTCAGGCATGCCATCTGTCACATCTTTTCTCGGCCCACGACTCGCTGTTCTTTGCCAACTGCGCTTGTGAAAACGGTGAGGCTGCTGCAATCTTTGCCGGACCATACACAGTGACGATGCACAAGTCGAGCCTGCTCATTGCCGGCATGTTCTCATTCCTTAATGCAGGCTCGGGATCAAACCAGAGCAACCACATGTATAAGCTCGGCCCTATCCATCAAGGCGTTGTTGAGCGAGGCTCAAAGACTACCAGCGACAGTTATATTCTGTGGCCGGCACGTATCGGAGCCTTCTCTCTCGTAATGGGACGTCACGTGAACCACCCCGACACAAGCCTTCTGCCCTTCTCATATCTTATCGAGAACTACGGTCGCAGCTACCTTGTTCCCGGCGTTAATATCAAGAGCGTGGGAACGATACGCGATGCACGCAAATGGCCGCAGCGCGACCGTCGACGCGACTCGCAACACCTCGACCACATCAACTTCAATCTTCTGAGCCCCTATACAGCCTCGAAGATGTTCCGTGCCATCGACCTGCTTAACGATATCGAGAATACCGGCGGACTCACAGCCGACAGCTACTCATACCGCTCGATGACCATAGAGGCAAAAGCGCTGCGCCGCGGACGCACCTACTACAATATGGCTCTCGACAAGTTTATGGGCAACTCTGTGCTGCACCGCCTACGTGATATAAAATTCACCGACGCGTCACAGATTACCGAGGCTCTTCGTCCTACGACAGCCTATGGCACAGGCGACTGGATAGATATAGCCGGCATGATAGCTCCGGCGAGCGAGATAAACCGTCTGTGTGACGACATTGTCAATCGCCGGGTAACCGACCTCGACAAAGTAAGCTCACGCATTGCAAAAATCGCCGCCGAGTATTACGACATGGAATGGACATGGGTTGCCGAGATGATGCCCAAGTGGTACGGCAAAACCTGTGACGAACTCACCCCCAAGGATATTGCAATAATCGCAGAGCGCTGGCGCTCAAGCGTTGTGGAACTTGACAACATGCTTTATAACGATGCACGCAAAGAATTCTCGCTTGTTTCGCGCATAGGCTTCGGCGCCGACGGCAGCGACGAGACAGCTACGGCCGATTTTGAGCAAGTGCGCGGTGGATTCGAGGATGATTCATTCGTAAAAATGGTTGTTGATCATATCGAGACAAAGAGCGCCCTCGCCCGCGATCTTATGGAGCGATTGCAGCCACTGCTGAGCGAGTAAGCACGTTCTTGCACAATATTGTAAAATGTAGTAACTTTGCAGTATTGTAACAATGACAACTACTGTATGAAGAATATTCGCAACTTCTGCATAATAGCCCATATCGACCATGGCAAGTCGACTCTTGCCGACCGTCTGCTCGAGTACACCAACACCGTCGAGGCCAAGGACCTTCAGGCCCAGGTCCTCGACGATATGGACCTCGAGCGCGAGCGCGGTATCACCATCAAGAGTCACGCCATACAGATGGACTATACCCTCGACGGGCAGCCGTATGTGCTCAACCTTATTGATACTCCCGGACACGTCGACTTTTCGTACGAAGTGTCGCGCTCCATTGCCGCGTGCGAGGGAGCGCTACTCATCGTCGATGCGTCGCAGGGAATACAGGCACAAACGATTTCCAACCTCTACATGGCTATCGACAATGATCTTGAAATCATACCCGTAATCAACAAGATCGACCTCGACAGCGCCAAGCCCGACGAAGTTGAGGACCAGATAATAGAGCTGCTCGGTTGCCGACACGACGAGATCATACGTGCAAGCGGCAAGACCGGTGTAGGAGTTCCCGAGATTCTTCAAGCCATTATCGAACGCATACCCGCCCCCGTAGGTGACCCCAATGCACCGCTTCAGGCGCTCATATTCGACTCGGTTTTCAATCCGTTCCGAGGCATTATCGCCTATTTCAAGATTCAGAATGGAACGATACGCAAGGGCGACTTCGTTAAGTTTGTTGCTACAGGCAAGGAGTATAATGCCGACGAAATTGGTGTACTCAAGCTCGACATGTCACCACGCAACGAGCTCTCGGCCGGCAACGTAGGATATATCATATCGGGCATCAAAACCTCGCGTGAGGTAAAGGTGGGCGATACAATCACCCATGTCGACCGTCCGTGTGAAAATGCTATCGATGGTTTCGAAGAGGTAAAACCGATGGTCTTTGCCGGCGTTTATCCCATCGAAACTGAGGATTTTGAGAACCTGCGCACGTCGCTCGAGAAGCTACAGCTCAACGACGCGTCGCTCACGTTCCAGCCCGAATCATCGGCAGCACTTGGCTTTGGATTCCGATGCGGATTCCTTGGCCTGCTCCACATGGAGATTATCCAGGAGCGTCTTGGACGTGAATTTGACATGGACGTCATCACCACCGTTCCTAACGTTTCCTACCGCGTTCACGATAAAAAAGGCAATGTCACAGAGGTCCACAATCCATCAGGACTGCCGGAAGCTACGCTCATCGACTATATTGAAGAGCCATATATACGAGCATCGGTAATAACGGCCGCCGAATACATCGGACCCATCATGACACTGTGTCTTGGCAAGCGTGGAGAACTTATCAAGCAGGAATATATCTCGGGCAACCGCATAGAGCTTATATTTGATATGCCTCTCGGCGAGATTGTAATCGATTTCTATGATCGACTCAAATCAATTTCGAAAGGCTATGCATCGTTCGACTATCACTTGCACGATTTCAGAGAGTCGCGTCTTGTCAAGCTCGACATACTTCTCAACGGAGAAAGTGTCGACGCCCTGTCTACACTTACTCATGCGGATAATGCAGTGACCTTTGGACGTAAAATGTGCGAAAAGCTCAAAGAACTTATTCCGAGACAACAGTTTGACATTGCCATACAGGCAGCCATCGGTGCCAAGATCATCGCCCGCGAAACGATCAAGGCCGTGCGCAAGGATGTGACAGCAAAATGCTATGGCGGCGACATATCGCGAAAGCGTAAGCTGCTTGAGAAACAGAAGAAAGGTAAGAAGCGCATGAAGCAGATTGGCTCGGTAGAAGTACCGCAGAAAGCCTTCCTTGCCGTCTTGAAACTCGACTAAACTTATCCCGCGAGGGAAACCTCATATATGCAGTATGCCGGTCAACGACATGCTGCATTCAACTTTCTACGATTCACTTTTGTTAGTATTCCATATAGGTATTTTCACAATGACACACAACCAGATTCAAGAAGAAAACTCGGGCCATAATGTATTCTACGCTGCCCGACAGGCGCTGAGACGCCATGCCTCAGGCGGTAATGTCCTCATTGCCGCGACTGTTCTTGCTCTTGTCATAGCCAATATTCCGGCTATTAACCAACACTATTTTAACTTTTGGGAACAGGAAGTAAGGCTTCAGATAGGTTCATTCAATCTATTCAGCCATAGCGGCCACCCCATGTCGATGCTATCGTTCATCAATGATGCATTGATGGCCATATTCTTTTTCAGCATAGGACTGGAGATAAAACGAGAGGTACTCGTAGGCGAATTATCCTCATTCAAACAGGCCCTGCTCCCCATTGTAGGCGCAATAGGCGGCATGGTTGTTCCGGTAGCGATATTCTTTGCACTGAGCGCCGGCACCGACTACAGTAACGGCGCCGCCATACCTATGGCAACGGATATCGCATTCTCCCTCGGCGTGCTTGCAATGCTGGGGTCACGCGTACCCATCTCGCTGAAAATATTTCTTACCACACTCGCTGTAGTCGACGATATAGGCGGCATAATAGTTATCGCGGTATTCTATTCTTCCCATATTGAAGCGATGTTGCTTGTCTACGCCGCGTGCCTGCTCGGTGTACTGTTACTGGGTTCACTCATGCGCATACAGAGTAAGATTTTCTATCTGACTATAGGCACAGCCGTGTGGTTTCTGTTCCTCAACTCCGGAATCCACCCCACCATCGCAGGTGTGCTTGTGGCATTCTGCATACCGGCTACACCCGTATTTGCTCCCAAGAAGTATATTAAAAAGATACGTTCCTCAATATCTAAGTTCCGCGCCGAAGACGACGAGCTACTCAACCGCCGCTCGATACTTACCAAGGAGCAGATGAACTATCTGAAAGAGGTCGAATCTGCTTCCGATAAAGTGATTTCACCTCTGCAGGAACTTGAAGACTCGCTGCATCCTATCGTAAACTTCTTCATCGTGCCACTATTTGCGTTTGCCAATGCCGGTATATTCCTGCTCGACATGAATCCGGCTACTGTCATCGAGGGTATATCGCTTGCCGTGATGTGCGGATTGGTAATCGGTAAATTCGTTGGCATATTCACATTCTCCTGGCTAACCGTCAAACTCAAACTCGCGCCCATGCCCGTAAGGAGCTCGTGGTCGATGCTTGCAGCGGTATCACTGCTCGGAGGTATCGGATTTACAGTGTCGCTTTTCATAGCCAACCTGTCATTCGGCTCAATGGGCGAACATGGAGCCGACTTATTGAATCACGCGAAACTCGGAATTGTTGTTGGCTCGGTTCTTGCCGGCATCCTGGGCTTTGTCGCCTTGAAGCACACTCTGCCTAAAGGAAAGGCCGATCCTGATACAGAAGAGTAAAAGTTACGGCTAAAAATTAAACAGAAATGAGCACCTGTCGAAGAGTGCTCATTTCTGTTTATATAGGGTTGAATCGCGTCTAAAACGGGACATCACCTTTTGGCAAGACCGGGTCGTTACCGGCAAATGGGTCGGCATTGTTGATGGGGAAATCGGTGCTGTTGTTGGCCTTAGGCAACGCATTTCCTATCTCTTCCTCGTCAAGGTTACCGCTATTGAGTCGTGAACCTACTTTACCTGTTGACATAGAGGCCGATTCGGTCCAGTTCTCAAAACGCGCGAAGTGATGGCGGAATCTCATCTTTACATCATCGACCGAACCGCTACGATGCTTAGCAACGATAAACAGTGCCAATCCGCGTATGTCACGACCCTCGGCATCGGTATCGCTGTGAAGATAGTACTCCGGACGGTGAATAAAACAAACAATATCGGCGTCCTGCTCGATGGCTCCCGACTCACGAAGGTCACTCAACTGTGGGCGCTTGTCACCGCCGTCGGCACCTCGTGATTCAACACTACGGTTAAGCTGCGACAGTGCTATAATCGGGATGTTGAGCTCTTTGGCAAGTTGCTTAAGAGATCGTGAAATCATACTTACCTCCTGCTCACGGCTACCAAATTTCATGCCCGAGGCGTTCATAAGCTGCAGGTAGTCGATGATAATCATCTTGACCTGATGCTCGCGAACGAGTCGACGGGCTTTTGTGCGCAATTCCAGAATCGACAGTGAAGGGGTATCGTCAATGTAGAGAGGCGAACTGTACAGATGCCTTATTCGCGACATCAGCGAGTCCCATTCCTGGTCGTTGAGTCGTCCGCTCTTGATCTTCTCACCCTCGATTTCGCAGGTATTACTTATCAGACGATTCACAAGCTGCAAATTCGACATCTCGAGCGAGAAAATGGCAATCGGTGTATTATAATTGACTGCCATATTCTTGGCCATCGACAGCACAAAAGCAGTCTTACCCATAGCGGGACGTGCCGCGATAATCACGAGGTCGCTGTTTTGCCATCCCGAGGTAAGGCGATCCAGATCGTGGAAACCCGATTCAAGGCCACTGAGACCCGATGTACGGTTGGCGGCGTTCTGGATCTGTTCGATTGCCTGTTTGATGACAGGGTCAATCTGGGTTACATCCTTCTTTACGTTTCGCTGTGAAATCTCAAACAATTTTCCTTCGGCTTCCTGCAGCAAATCATCAACGTCATTGCTTTCATCAAACGCTTTACCCTCTATATTTGATGCAAAACTTATAAGTTCGCGTGCAAGATACTTCTGGGCCACGATACGAGCATGATACTCGACATTCGCACCCGATGCTACGCGCGAAGTAAGTTCGGAAATGAACACAGGACCGCCCACCGACTCAAGGTCGCCGTTTAACCTTAACTGCTCCGTTACCGTGAGCATATCGATAGGCTTTTGCGCTGCGCCGAGCGACTGAATAGCCGAGTAGATTTTTTGGTTGGCCGGCTCGTAGAAGCTGTCGGGCTTCAAAATATCACATACTGTTGTATATGCGTCACGCTCGAGCATCAAGGCGCCAAGAACGGCTTCCTCAAGCTCTTTGTCGCGAGGTGGCACACGTCCAAGCGTGTCATACTGCGACATGTGTTGCTGACCGTTTCCACGCCGGGGAGTATTATTGCGATTACCAGTAAATTCCATCGTCATTGTATTTTTGTAATGACAAAGATAGTGAATAAGGTCGATTTTAGCTAATTTTGCATACTTAAGTTATAAACGTTCTTTTCATGGTAGTATTTACATCCTGTAAAATTAATCTCGGACTCAATATCATAGCCCGACGCACCGACGGATATCACGACATTTCAACAATAATGGTACCAGTAGACTGGAGCGACATTCTTGAAATCGTCCCTGCGCGTGGTAACGAGACGACACTCACAGTCCTCGGGCGCGGCGTCGATTGTCTGCCCGAAAAGAATCTCGTTATGAAAGCCTACCGCGCTCTCGATGCAATAACGCCACTCCCTCCTGTCGACATATACCTTGAGAAGATTGTGCCTGACGGTGCCGGACTTGGCGGTGGTTCGGCCGACGCGTCATTCACTCTGCGTGCGCTGAACGATATGTTTTCGCTTGGATTAGCTGACAGTCAGCTTGCTGAAATTGCCTCCACAATCGGTGCCGACTGCCCGCTATTCATTTATAACCGCCCGATGCTTGCGACAGGAACCGGTACTACTCTGTCTCCTGTCGACATCGATTTGTCAAGCTACCACATTTTAATCGTAAAACCACCCGTGGCTGTACCCACACGAGAAGCCTATGCCAGCGTGACACCAAAGTTATGGAATCGTCCGCTCGAAACCATAGCTGATGATGTGATTGCCGAAAAACCGGCCAACGACTTCGAAAAAAGTATTTTTGCAGCACACCCTTCGCTTGCTGAAATTAAACAGCAGCTTATAAACCTTGGTGCCGACTACGCTTCAATGTCGGGTTCAGGCTCTGCCCTCTATGGCCTTTTTAGTTCGTTGGAGCAAGCGCAAAAAGCTGCCGAAAAGCTCCAAAACAAGGGAATAGTACACATTTGCCACGCTGTCTGAACCCATTTCTTCCTCACGTGTTATCATTTTATAGATACCGGAGATAACTTTGGTATGCTTTTTGCATAGCAATAGACGTAAATTTATTGATAATACATAAAAATATATAGCACTATGAGCAAAGATAAACACGAGCAAAAGGCTCAAACTATAGAGAATGATCCCAACAATGAGGTTGAGATTACCGATGTAACTCCCGGCGATGAGTTTACTGAAAACGGAGCCGATGCACTCTCAGAGGAAGATGCCGAGAACGAAGCTCTTAAAGATCAGCTCGACAAAGCTCTCTCAGCCAACGAGTCAATGAAAAAAGACTACATGTTTCTAATGGCTGAGTTTGACAACTTCAAAAAACGTACACTGAAGGAGAAAAGCGAACTCCTCAAGAATGCGGCCGAATCAACTCTCAAAGGTCTGCTTCCCATAGTAGATGATTTTGAACGCGGACTTGATGCCATCAAAGATTCGAGCGATGTTTCGGCTGTCAAGGAAGGCATGGAGCTGATTTACAACAAGCTCATCAAATACCTCGCCACCAACGGCGTGAAAGCAATCGAATCGACAGGTGCCGAATTTGATGCCGACCTCCACGAGGCAATCGCAATGGTCCCCACCCCCGACGAGTCGCAGCGAGGCAAAGTTATTGATACTGTTGAAAAAGGCTACACACTTAACGATAAAGTAATACGCCACGCCAAGGTTGCTGTGGGTCAATAATTAATGTCATGGATAACAAAAGAGACTACTATGAGGTGCTTGGCGTAGCGAAAAATGCTACGGCTGCCGAAATTAAAAAGGCCTACCGTAAACTTGCGCTACAATATCACCCCGATAAAAACCCCGGCGATAAAGCTGCCGAGGAAAAATTCAAAGAAGCTGCAGAGGCGTATGACGTGCTCAGCAACGATGAAAAACGCGCCAAATATGACCAGTTCGGCCACAATATGGGACCGCAAGGATTCCCCGGCGGAGGTGGTGGATTCGGCGGCGGATTCGGTGGATTCTCGTCCGGTGGTTTTACCATGGAGGATATCTTCGAACAGTTCGGCGACATTTTCGGAGGTCGCTACGGCGGTACCGGATTTGGTGGTGCCACGGGCGGCGGACGTTCACGTCGCCGTGCGCAGCGCAAGGGCAGTGATCTTCGCATCAAGGTAAAAATGACTCTTGCCGAGATAGCTACCGGTGTCGACAAAACGCTCAAGATACCAACAATGGTGAAGTGCGACCAGTGTAACGGCACCGGCGCTAAAGACGGCACAGCGTTTGCGACATGTAACACTTGTCATGGCACAGGATCGGTGCTTCATACACAGCAGACAATATTCGGTGTGCAGCAGGTATCATCAGTATGCCCCGACTGCCAGGGTGAAGGTAAAATTATTACAGCACAATGTCCGCACTGCCACGGCGAGGGAGTTGTCAAACAGGATACCACTATTTCATTCCACATCCCCGCAGGTGTTGAAGATGGAATGACCCTCACGGTTCAAGGTCGCGGTAATGCAGCCCGTCGCGGAGGCGTCAACGGCGATCTGCTTGTTGTCATCGAGGAAATCAAGCACCCCGAACTCATCAGAGACGGCCAGGATGTGATATACAATCTGATGCTTGACATCTCTACAGCAGCCCTGGGCGGGTCGGTAGAAGTGCCCACGATTACAGGCCGAGCCCGACTGACAATTGCCCCCGGCACACAACCCGGCAAAGTTCTGCGCATGCGTGGTAAAGGTCTCCCCTCGACACAGGGCAGCGGAACCGGCGACGAACTCATAAACATAATGGTTTACGTTCCCGAAACGCTTAACGAAAAAGAGCGAGCCGCATTTGAATCGATCAAAGACGAACCCAACATCAAAGCTACCGAAAGCGTAAAAAACCGCATCTTCAGTAAACTGCGCCACATCTTCGAATAGTCACCATAGACAGCCACTTAAGATGGGATTCTGCAACAAACCGCAGAATCCCATCATTTTTTTGACAAATATCCAACAATAACGTCCCCAAAAGTTGCACAAGTCACATAAAAGCCCTACCTTGCATCAGAATATATCGGATATTGGGATGCTGCGGTTGCGTTTGGCGATGCTACGCTTGTTCTCACTGCCCGGTAACGGTTATTTGTTCATTTAATCTTTCACCAACTAAGCACGTCAATAAACTATTTTAACTTCACTGCACAACCGCTATTTGCTTTTGTCGAAAAAAATGCCTATCTTTGCGCCCGAAAAATCAGAATTTTATAAAAAACCTAATGGATATCCAATCGGTTCAAACTGAACTTCTCATCGAAACAAGCTGGGAAGTATGCAATAAGATAGGCGGCATATACACGGTGCTGTCGACAAAAGCTAAATCTCTGCAAGCCCTTTATAAGGACAAGCTCATTTTTATAGGTCCCGACGTATGGTCGGCCGAAAATCCCTCGCCCTATTTTGTAGAATCCAAGACTCTCCTCAAGGCATGGAAAGCAAACACTATGCTTCCCGAGGGTGTCAACGTGCGCGTAGGTCGCTGGGACGTTCCCGGACGCCCTATCGTAATTTTGGTTTCGTTTGACTCGCTGTATGCAGTCAAAGATTCTCTTTACGGCAAAATGTGGGATCTCTACAGTGTCGACTCACTGCACGCCTATGGCGACTACGACGAGGCTTGCGCCTTCTCACATGCGGCGGCACTTGTAATAGAAAGCCTCTCTCGCTTCAACAAACTTGAAAACGGACGCGGATTGATCGCCCACTTCAACGAGTGGACTACCGGTATGGGCCTGCTGCACGTTAAGTGGCAACTGCCCGAGGCTGCAACTGTTTTCACTACTCACGCCACAAGCATAGGTCGTAGCATCTGCGGCAACGGCAAGCCTCTCTACGATTATCTGCCGGGCTACAATGGAGACCAGATGGCCCGCGAGCTTAACATGGAGTCGAAACACTCACTCGAAAAGGCAGCTGCTCATCAGGCCGACTGCTTCACCACCGTGAGCGATGTTACAGCCGAAGAGTGTGCTCAATTATTGGAAAAAGCGCCTGACGTTGTAACCCCCAATGGCTTCGAGCCGCGTTTTGTCCCCTCAAAGACTCGCATGCCCGAGGCACGTAAAACGGCACGCCAGCGTCTGTTGCAGGTTGCCAATGCCCTCACCGGACAAAATCTACCCGAAGACACTACGATAATTGCCACTTCGGGTCGATGCGAATACCGCAACAAGGGAATTGACCTTTTCCTTGATTCGGTCAATGAACTGAGAGCAAGCGCCTACAATCGCTCGATACTCGCACTGGTACTTGTACCTGCATGGAGCAAAGATGCCCGCGAGGATCTTGCCCAGGCTATCTCCCAATCCAATAAAGGGAAAGCCCTTGTCTACCCGGTTATCACCCATAATCTTAACAATCCCGACAGCGATCCCATACTGAGCCGAATTCATCAGCTCAATTTCAATAATGTGCCCGAGGACAATCTCACTGTCATATACATACCATGCTATCTCAACGGCAACGACGGTATCATCAACATGGCATATTATGATTTGCTACCGGGAATGGACGTCACTGTCTTCCCCAGCTATTACGAGCCCTGGGGTTATACTCCGCTCGAGAGCATAGCATTCGGAGTACCTACAATTACAACAACACTTGCCGGATTCGGCCAATGGGTACTTCACAGCATAGGTGACTCTCTTGTGAAGACCGGCGTTGAGGTAATCAACCGTACCGACAGCAACTACTGCGAGGTATGCGACAAGATAGGCAACACGCTGGCCGGCATCACACACGGTACTCCCGAGCATAAAAAACTTTCCGAAGCCGCACGTAAAACCGCTTCGCAGGCCGATTGGGCCCACTTCATCGGTCTTTACGAACAAGCATACGCCATCGCCAAAGCAAACAGCATGGCACGAAACAATAACAAGAAATAATAACTATACTCATTTATAACTATGAAACTACAAGTAAGTAACACCAACGCACCTCAGTGGCGCGACGTGACAGTCAAAGCCGAGCTTCCCTCAAAGCTTAAACCACTCGAGGAAATTGCCAAAAACCTATGGTGGGTATGGAACAGCGATGCCAAAGCCCTGTTCCGTGACCTTAATCCCGACTTATGGCGCAACACAGGCGAGAACCCCGTGATGGTTCTCCAGCAACTTAGCTTCGAACGTCTTCAGGAAATCCTGGCCGACGCTGAAATAATGGGCCGCCTCGACAAGGTTTACACCATGTTCAAGGAGTACATGAAGAAACCCATGCGCAAGGATGTACCTTCAGTATCATATTTCTCAATGGAATATGGTCTTTGCAACTGTCTTAAGATTTACTCAGGCGGTCTTGGCGTGCTTGCCGGCGACTACATCAAAGAGGCTTCGGACAGCTGCGTTGACATGACAGCTGTAGGTTTCCTTTATCGTTATGGATACTTCACACAGACTCTGAGCGTTGACGGACAGCAGATCGCCAACTACGAGCCCCAGAACTTCAACCAGCTTCCCATCGAGCAGGTACTCGACAAGAACGGCCACCCCATGATTCTTGAGGTTCCTTACCCCGGCCGCACTATCTACTCACACGTATGGCGTGTCAACGTAGGCCGCATGAAACTCTACCTCATGGACACCGACTTTGACATGAACAGCGAGTTTGACCGTTCGATCACCCACCAGCTTTACGGTGGCGACTGGGAGAACCGTATCAAGCAGGAGTATCTCCTCGGCATCGGCGGTATCCTCATGCTCAAAAAGCTCGGCATCAAGAGCCAGCTCTATCACTGCAACGAGGGACATGCAGCTCTCCTTAACCTCCAGCGTCTTGTTGACTACGTTCAGGAAAGCGGTCTTGACTTCAATGTAGCACTCGAGATTGTACGTGCTTCGTCACTCTATACCGTTCACACCCCCGTGCCCGCAGGCCACGACTACTTCGACGAGGGCCTCTTCGGCAAATATATGGGTGAATATCCCGCTAAGCTCGGCATCAGCTGGAACGACCTTATGAACATGGGTCGCGAGAACCCCAACACCGACGAGCGTTTCTCTATGAGCGTATTCGCGCTCAACACCTGCCAGGAGGCCAACGGCGTTAGCTGGCTCCACGGCGAGGTTTCAAAGAAAATGTTTGCCGGTATCTGGAAAGGCTACAACTGGCAGGAGTCACACGTTGGTTATGTAACCAACGGCGTTCACATGCCTACATGGGCTGCAAGCGAATGGAAAGAATTCTATGCCGAGAAGCTTGGCCAGCAGGTATTCGAGAACCAGAGCGACCCCGAAGCATGGAAGGGTATCTTCAAGGTTAAAGACGAGGAGATCTGGGAAATGCGCATGCGCATGAAAAACAAGTTCATCAACTTCGTTAAGCGCGACTTCAAAGCCAAATGGCTTGCCAACCAGGGTGATCCCTCGGCCGTAATGAAGATTGTCGACAAGATCAACCCCAACGCTCTTATCATCGGATTTGCCCGTCGTTTTGCTACCTACAAGCGCGCACACCTCCTGTTCACCGACCTTGAGCGTCTCGCCAAGATCGTTAACAACGAGCAGTTCCCCGTGCAGTTCGTATTCTCAGGCAAGGCTCACCCCGCTGATGGTGCCGGCCAGGGTCTCATCAAGCGCATCATGGAGATCTCCCGCATGCCCCAGTTCCTTGGCAAGATCATCTTCCTTGAGGACTATAACATGGTTGTTGCAAAACGTCTAGTTACCGGTGTCGATATCTGGCTCAACACTCCCACACGTCCCCTTGAGGCATCAGGCACATCGGGCGAGAAGGCCGAGATGAACGGCGTGCTCAACTTCTCAGTGCTCGACGGCTGGTGGTACGAAGGCTATCGCTTCAACGAGAAAGCCGGCTGGGCACTCACCGAAAAACGTACATTCACCGACCAGTCTCAGCAAGACAAACTCGACGCTGCCACTATCTACTCGATGCTCGAGAACGAGATTATCCCCCTCTACTTCGCCAAGAACTCGAAGGGATATTCACCCGAGTGGATCCAGTATATCAAGGGATCAATCGGCGATATCGCTCCCCACTTCACCATGAAGCGTATGATCGACGACTACATCAGCCGCTTCTACAACCCCGAGGCACAGCGTTCAAACAAGCTCGTAGCCAAAGACTTTGCCAAGGCTAAAGAAATCGTAGCATGGAAAGAGAAAGTGGCTTCAGAGTGGGACGGCATCAAGGTATTTGATGTTGTAACTTCAGAGCACAACAACGCTCTTGCCGGAAACGACTTCTCTACCCGTGTAATCATTGACACCAACGGCATTGGCCGCGACCTCGGTGTCGAGCAGGTGGTTTACAAAGTAGAAAACGGCGAAGAGAAGCTTTGGGACACAATGCAGTTTGACGTAGTAAAAGAGGAAGGCAACGTCCTCACTTATGAACTGCGCGGCAAACTTAAAGATGCAGGCGTATTCCGCTACGGCATCCGCCTCTATCCCAAGAACGCCGACCTGCCCCACCGCCAGGACTTCGCCTACACCAAGTGGATCTAATCCCCCATTAGGCATATTACCGATAAGGCTATCGTTCAATCGATAGCCTTATTTTTTAATTGCACCGAATTAACTCGGAAAATAATTGGGGGTTACGCGAAAAATTACTAACTTTGCACCGCTTTTTAGCGCTCCCGTGTGATGGGAAATTAAGAAGCGTCTTAATTTTGAGTAACACAATTAAACTAATCAAAACAATGAAACAATTCAACTTGGTTGCCGAGCCCCGTACCGACCTCGGCAAGAAAGCTGCTAAAGCTCTCCGCAGCGAAGGCAAAATCCCCGTAGTTCTCAATGGTGGCGAGGTATTCACCCTCCCCTACACCGGCACTCTCAAGGCCGGCGAGAAAATCGTTGAGATTGGCGACGGCAAGGGTATGATCACAACCGACCTCGTTGTAACCAACGACGCAGTTCGCAAACTCATCTACACCCCCGAAATCTTCGCCGTAGAGCTCGAATACAACGGCCAGAAGAAAATGGCTGTTCTCAAAGAGATTCAGTTCCACCCCGTAAAAGACAGCATCCTTCACCTCGACTTCCTCGAGGTTAACGACAAGAAGCCTGTCGTTATGGAAGTACCCGTTGCTCTTGACGGTCACGCCGAGGGTGTTAAGGCCGGTGGTAAACTCAGCCTCTCGATGAAGAAACTGAAAGTTAAAGCTGTCTACACCTCGATCCCCGAGCGTCTCGTTATCAACGTTGATAACCTCGGTCTCGGTAAGACAATGCAGGTTGGCGATCTTCACTTCGAGGGTCTTGAGCTCGTTAACGCAAAGAACGCTGTTGTTTGCGCCGTTCAGCTCACACGTGCCGCTCGTGGTGCCCAGGCTACTGCCGGCAAGTAATAACCGCTTGACGTTAAGACATGAAGTATCTCATAGTCGGACTCGGAAATCCCGGATACGAATACAGCGATACTCGTCACAACATAGGTTTTATGATATTGGATGCCTTTGCCGAGGCATCCAATATCTCTTTTAAAACCGAACGTTACGGCGACGTAGCCCACTGTAGGCTGAAAAACAAACAACTCGTTCTGCTCAAGCCTTCGACATTCATGAACCTGAGTGGAAATGCCGTGCGCTACTGGGCACAGAAGGAGAATATCCCTACCGACCATATCCTGATTCTCGTAGATGATTTAGCGCTACCGTTCGGTGCTATTCGCCTGAAACCTTCAGGAAGCGACGCGGGACATAACGGCCTTAAAAGCATTGCCCAGTTGTTAGGTACACAGGCCTACCCGCGCCTGCGATTCGGTATAGGTCATGACTTCAATCAAGGAATGCAGGTTGACTACGTACTTGGCACTTTTACCAAAGAGCAGCAGCGTGAGTTGCCCCAGCGAGTCGACGTTGCGATAGATGCCATGAAAGCATTCTGTCTTGAAGGCATAGGCAACGCGATGTGTAAATTCAACAATAAGTAACTATGGCTGCAAGCGAGGAAAGGATTGATAAGTGGCTGTGGGCCATGCGCATATTCAAGACACGTACAGTCGCCACCGAAGCGTGCAAAAAAGGCCGCATCAGCATAGGCCCCGAAGGGAGCGAGGTAATTGCAAAGCCGGCCCGCACAATTAAGCCGGGCGATATCGTCAACGTGCGCAAACCGCCTGTAACCTACAGTTTCAAGGTACTACGCTTAACCGAGAATCGACTCGGCGCAAAACTCGTCCCCGAATATCTTGAGAACATCACGCCTCAGAGCCAGTATGACCTGCTGGATGTAGTGAAAATCAATGGATTTATCGACCGACGCAAAGGTCTGGGAAGACCCACCAAGAAAGAGGGACGTCAACTTCAACAATTCACCGACGAATCGGTCGGATGGGACTTCGACTTCGACTTTGATGACGAAGATGAAGATTAAGAGCCTATAAAAAAAGGCGTATAGGTCAATTCGGGTGCTGAAATCTTTGTAACGGCCATATTGCACAGT
>CANDNO010000020.1 GCA_947386115.1 uncultured Muribaculaceae bacterium | reverse complement strand
GACCGAATTCTTCAAACAAATCGCTAATTTTGCACTTGCCAGTTGAACCTGCATTTGACAAGATTATTTGCCGAGTTTTGAAAATTTAGCGGTCATAATTGTTAAATCTCAAAAAATGGCAGTAAATTTGTAGTTTGGAATTTTAATGAATAATAAATATATATTTTAGTATGAGACGATTTATCGCAATGCTGTTTAGCGCATTGGTATTCTTGGCTGTGTCAGCCCAGATTATTGAGCCTATCCAGTGGAATGCCAACATGGCTATGGATAGTGATACCGAAGGTCATATCACACTCAGCGCTTCGGTTGAGGAAGGATGGCATCTTTATGCTTTGACTTTGCCTGACGGGGGACCAAATCCTACCAAGATTACCTTTGACACCACACCCGGTATCAAGCTTGACGGTGATATCACACCTTCAACACCTGCCACTGTTAGCGTAGATATGATTTTTCACCTCGAACTTGGCTGGTGGGACAAGGACGTGTCATTTGTGCAGAAGTTCAAAGTTGTCGACGGCACGAGCAATAAGATAGATGCCACTGTTTCATTTCAAGCATGTAATGGCAGTTCGTGCATAGCGCCTTCGAAGGAAACCTTCTCGTTTAATGTACAGAGCAAGGCTGCTGTCGATGAAGAACCGGCAGTGGCTACCGACGAGCTTCCGGTTGTAAACGCCAATAGCCAATTGAATTCAACGGTTGATCTTTGGGCTCCGGTTGATAATGTAGAACAGACAGAGTCAATCTCGTCGTCACCGTGGTGGCTGATATTTATATGGGGGTTCGGAGGCGGTCTTCTCGCCCTGCTCACCCCCTGTGTATGGCCTCTGATACCTATGACCGTGAGCTTCTTCCTTAAAAAAGGAACCCCTAAGAGCAAGTCGATTAAAGACGCGATGATATATGGAGTATCGATTGTCATCATTTATCTGGTTCTCGGCCTGCTCATTACAGTTATCTTTGGAGCCAGCAAACTCAACGAGCTGTCGACCAACGCACTGTTCAACATCATATTTTTCCTTATACTTGTTGTATTTGCAATATCGTTCTTCGGAGCGTTTGATATCAAACTTCCGTCGAAATGGAGCAACGGTGTTGACAGCAAGGCTGAGCGTACAACCGGTCTTGTAAGTATCTTCTTCATGGCGTTTACGCTCGCGCTTGTATCATTCTCTTGTACCGGTCCTATTATCGGCACATTGCTTGTGGAAGCTGCATCGATGGGCAATATTACCGGTCCGGCTATCGGAATGGCCGGCTTTGCCATTGCGCTTGCCCTACCCTTTACCCTTTTTGCAATTTTCCCTGCTTGGCTTAAAGAGATGCCTCGCTCGGGCGGATGGCTAAATTCGGTTAAGGTCGTTCTCGGCTTCCTTGAACTCGCCCTGTCGCTTAAGTTCCTTTCGGTAGCCGATCTTGCTTACGGTTGGGGAATTCTTGACCGCGAAGTATTTGTGTCGCTGTGGATTGTGATTTTCTTTATGTTAGGTATGTATCTGCTTGGCAAGATCCGTTTCTCTCACGACTCGCCTCTGGAGCATGTCTCTGTTGGACGCTTCTTCCTATCGCTCATCTCCATAAGTTTTGCTGTTTATCTCATCCCGGGCCTTTGGGGCGCTCCGCTCAAAGGTGTCAGCGCGTTTGTGCCCCCGTTGTACACACAGGATTTCAATCTGTATGCCGGTGGCCAGTTTGAGGAATTTGACGATTACGAGGCAGGCATGAAGTATGCCGCCGATAACAACAGACCTGTGCTCGTTGATTTCTCGGGCTACGGATGTGTCAATTGCCGTAAGATGGAGGGTGCTGTTTTTGATACCGACGTTGTAACCGAAGATATAAAAGAGAATTTTGTCCTCATCAAGCTTATGGTCGATGACAAGCAGTCGCTGGCCGAGCCTATTACCATAGAGGAAAACGGTAAGAAGGTTGTTCTCGAGACCGTAGGCGATAAGTGGAGCTATCTGCAGCGTCATAAATTTGGCGCCAACACTCAGCCTTACTATGTAATTCTTGACGGCGAAAACGGAAAGATGCTCACACGTTCACGTAGCTACGACGAGAATGTCACAGAGTTTGTCGAGTGGCTTAACAGTGGCATTGAAAATTTCAAAAAATAGTTATGCAGCATACTCGTGAAGAAAAAATAGAAGCTCTCGGCCGTGTCATCGATACTCTCGACCGGCTGAGAGTTGAATGTCCCTGGGATCGCAAGCAGACCAATGAGTCGCTACGTCCAAACACGATTGAAGAGGTGTATGAACTTGCCGACGCATTGCTGTCAAATGATTCGCCCAACATAAAAAAGGAGCTTGGTGACGTCTTGTTGCATGTCCTTTTCTATGCCAAAATTGGTGAGGAGAAAGAATCGTTTGACATCGCCGATGTGGCAAATTCGCTTAACGAGAAATTGATTTTCAGACATCCACACATATTTGGCGATGTCAAGGTTAACGATGCTCACGCTGTGGAACTCAACTGGGAGCAGATAAAACTTAAGGAAAAAGGAGGCAACAAGACAGTTCTGTCGGGTGTGCCTTCTACCCTGCCCCCTCTCATCAAGGCATACCGCATACAGGAGAAAGCTGCCAACGTAGGTTTTGACTGGGAAAAGCCCGAGCAGGTGTGGGACAAGGTCAAAGAGGAGACCCAAGAGTTCGAGCAAGCAGTATCGAGTATGAATCAGGATGAGCGTGAAGCCGAGATGGGCGATTTACTGTTCAGCATCGTCAATGCCGCGCGATTGTATAAGATTCATCCCGACAATGCTCTGGAGCGTACGAACAAAAAGTTCATTTCGCGGTTTAACTTTGTAGAGAATAAAGTTAAAGAGTCGGGGCGCTCGCTCAAGGATGTCACGCTTGGCGAGCTCGACTCAATGTGGAATGAGGCTAAACGCCAAAATCTTTGATAAAATGAAAGGACTTCTTACGCTTGCAATTGTCGCCGTATCGTTGTGCTCTGTTGCCCAAACAAATGTGAATTGTGGCTCGACCGATACAAAACCTCGTCACTACATGAAGGTTACTGTCGATAAAATCGATAACAGTAACAGTGATGGAGTGTCGCGTGTGAGCTGCACTCTTGTGGGTGTGCCGCATACATCATCGCGAATAGACTCTGTAACCGCTATTGTAGCAGGCAAGAGAGTTAAGGCGACCGATATCGACGGTGTAGATTTCAGTCGTTACTTCCAGTGGGAAGACGAGGGTGCGATACCGGTTGATGTCGATATTGCCAGGTCAAAGAAGTTCACCAACAATGACACAATTAAATTTCATACAGTTCACGGCGTTTACGCCGCACCGTTAAAATGATTGTCTGCATAACCGAGAAACCCAGTGTAGCCCGCGATATAGCCAACATATTAGGCGCAAATACCAAACGTGACGGATATTACGAGAACGACAAGTATCGTATTACCTGGACGTTTGGTCATCTTTGTACCCTTAAGGAACCTGCCGATTATAGCGAACGATGGAAGCGTTGGAGCCTTGGCGCCTTGCCCATGATTCCTGAAAAATTCGGCATCAAACTCATTCCCGATCCAGGAATAGAGCGACAGTTCAATGTCATCAAATCACTTGTGGCCGAAGCCGACGAAGTCATAAACTGCGGTGATGCCGGGCAGGAGGGCGAACTCATCCAGAGATGGGTTATGCAGAAAGCCGGCGTGAAATGTCCGGTTAAGCGCTTGTGGATTTCATCTCTTACCGACGAATCGATAAAAGAGGGTTTTAGCTCGCTGAAACCACAGGAAGAATTCAACAATCTCTACCATGCCGGACTGTCACGAGCCATCGGCGACTGGATTCTTGGCATGAACGCCACACGCTTGTATTCGCTGAAATATTCCTCGCCCGGCAATGTGTTGTCGGTGGGACGTGTACAGACCCCTACCCTTGCAATGATTGTTGCCCGCCACAAGGAGATTGAGGCTTTCAAATCGGCCGATTTCTGGGAATTGAAAACTCTATACCGGGATGTATCGTTTAATTCTACTAAAGGACGATTCAACAGCATAGAAGAGGCCAATGAAGCTCTTGCCAAAGTCACCGACCAACCTTTCACAGTTACCGATGTTACTGAAAAGACCGGAAAGGAATCGGCTCCAAGGCTCTTTGACCTCACCTCACTGCAGGTAGAGTGCAATAAACGCTGGGGATGGACGGCCGATGACACACTACGACGCATCCAGTCGCTATATGAGAAAAAGGTTACTACTTACCCGCGCGTCGACACAACATATCTGAGCACCGACATATATCCGAAAATTCCGTCGATCTTGCAGCGAATGACACCTTATGCCAATATTACGGCCCCGGTTCTCGCTGCCCCCATTACAAAGACCACCCGCATTTTCGATAACGCCAAGGTGACGGATCACCATGCCATAATACCTACAGGAGAGTCTCCAACAGTATTGCAGGGTGAAGAAAAACAGCTGTATCATCTTATAGCTCTTAGATTCATTGCCGCATTCTATCCTGATTGTGTCTTTCAGTTGACAACGGTACTTGGTGAGTCGGCAGACGTTCAGTTCAAGACCATTGGCAAAGTAATTACATCGCCCGGTTGGAGACAGGTTCTGCAGCCTGTTCAAAATGAAAGCGATAAGGATAAAGACGAAGAGGGACGCATATTGCCGCCTTTCAATGTCGGCGAGACCGGCCCGCATGTGCCGTCATTGCAGAAAAAAGCGACTCAGCCACCCAAGTATTATACCGAGGCCACGTTGCTGCGAGCTATGGAGTCGGCAGGAAAGATTGTCGATGATGAGGCGCTCAGAGAGGCTATGAAAGAGAATGGCATAGGTCGCCCGTCGACGCGTGCGGCTATAATCGAGACCCTGTTTAAACGAAGGTATATCTATAGGCAGCGTAAAAATATAATGGCATCTACTGCCGGCATATCGCTTATTGACACCATTAATCAGGAATTACTGAAAAGCCCCAAACTGACAGGTATATGGGAGAACCGCTTGCGCCGTATTGAGCGTGGTGAGTATTCGGCCCCCGAATTTGTAGATGACCTTAAAACTCAAATCAATGATATTGTAATCAATGTATTGAGTGATAATTCCAATCTGCATATCGATACCACTGCCGATGAGGGCGAGAAGAAAAAAACGCGTAAACCGCGGGCACCGAGAGAGAAAAAGCCCGAGATTACCGAGTATTCTATGATTCATTGCCCGCTGTGTGAGTCAGGGCATGTGATGAAGGGCCGCTCGGCGTTTGGATGCAGCAATTACAAAGAATGTGGATTCAGATTGCCCTTCGAAGAGTATAAGGAAACTCTCACTCCAAAACAACTCGCGGCGAAAATCAAGAAGAATTTTAAATAACCGAATAACTATATCGATATGAACGAAAATGAAATCTTTCCCATCGTTGACAGCAACGGTAATGTTGTAGGAAAGGCAACCCGCAGGGAATGTCACTCAGGCAGCATGTTGCTTCATCCGGTAGTGCACATGCACATTGTAGACCCCGAAGGACGTATCTATCTCCAAAAGCGTTCAGTCGATAAAGATATTCAGCCCGGCCGCTGGGATACGGCTGTTGGAGGTCATGTCGATTTTAACGAAAGTGTTAAGGATGCCCTCAGGCGTGAAGCACGTGAAGAGCTCGGCATAGAGATTGACAACTATTTCCATCTCGTTACCTACGAGTTCACGAGCGAACGCGAGCATGAACTCATCAATGCCTATTGCATGGTAGTAAACCCGGACACATTTTCGCCTACAATCGACAAAAATGAGATTTCCGAAGCAAAATTCTGGTCGCTCGACGAGATCGAACAAGTCAAAGGCACAGGAATCCTCACCCCCAATTTCGAAAGCGAATTTGACCGTGTCAAAGACCTTATCTTCGAACTGTTATGAACGTAGTAGCTCAATGGGTTATTGTGACGGTCGTTGTATTGGCAGCTATAATAATACCACTTTATAAGAGGTTGAAACACGGCAAACGTCCACCTAAAGGTTGTAGCGGCTGTAATGATTGTCCTATTGCTAATGATTGCAACAAAAAATAGCGTAAACATTTATTTAAATTTTGTAAGAAATAAAAAAAACATTTAACTTTGCAGATGCTGACCGCTTGCAGAGGCCCGGTTACGGGTTGAGTGGGTGGGCAGACTGACATTTTTAGAAAGCGTTATCGACGCTCTTTCTTGACGTTCTGAAATCTGGTAAATTTCAATTGGAGTCGGGATTGAGACAACGGTAGACGCCATGTGGATATGTGTTTTTTTCATCTCAATTATGCGTGAGCATGTGGGATGATAATTTGACATATTCTGCGTGAGGCTTCTGCGTTGTCCGTTCTATTCCAATGGGCATTACCAGAGCCTCAGAACGTAGAATGGACGAAGATGCTGGCTCTCACGCTTTTGTTTTATATACAATCCTAATTGGGAGTCTAAGGATTACAATACCGATGCTATGAAATTGATTAAATGCATTGTTGCTTTGTGTGTTCTAACTGTTTCTATTCCTGCATATGCAGGGGCAGTTGGAGGTCCCAAGGAGGCCAAGGATAGGGTTGAAGCTAATTCAGCTGATACTTACTATGTTTCTTTTAGAGGTAATAGTCGTGCACGTGTTACTGTAGAGGGTGATGGCGATACAGACTTGGACCTATATATTTATGATGAAAACGGGAATCTGATTACAAGCGACACTGATAATACTGACTATTGTGTTTGTTCATGGACACCGTCCTGGACCGGAAAATTTAAAATCAAGATTGTAAATAGAGGTTCGGTATACAATAGATACTATATGCATACAAACTGATAATGAAAGGGCCGGAGATGTTTTCCCCGGCCCTTTCGGTATCAGTCAAGTTTATGGATTACGAGACCCGAACGGAGTTTGGGCTCGAACCAGGTTGTTTTGGGTGGCATGATGTTGCCCGAGTCGGCAATATCCATGAGCTGCTTCATCGATACGGGATACAGAGCGAGTGCCATAGCCATTTCGCCGCTGTCGACGCGCCGCTTCAGCTCGCCAAGGCCACGTATGCCTCCGACGAAGTCGATGCGCTTGTCTGAGCGCAAGTCGGTAATGCCTAATATGTCGCGTAGAATAAGGTCGCTTGAAATTGTTACGTCGAGAACTCCTATGGGATCGCTGTCGTTGTAGCGACCGGGGAGTGCTGTGAGCGAGTACCAGTGACCGCCAAGGTAGAGCGAGAAGTTGTGCAGCGAGTCGGGACGATACTCCTCAGTGCCCATATCCTTGACTTCAAAGTTCTCTTTCAGTCGCTCGATAAACTCTTCGGGAGTCAAACCGTTGAGATCCTTTACCACACGGTTGTAATCGATGATTTTGAGATGAGACGCAGGGAAAGCGACTGCCAGGAAGTAGTTGTATTCTTCGTCGCCACGGTGATTGGGATTGGCCTTGGCCTTTTCGTTGCCCACGAGCGCGGCTGCGGCTGTACGGTGGTGACCGTCGGCAATATAAAGATCGGGAATCTTGGCAAACTCCTCGGTTATAGTTTCAATAGTCTTGGGATCGTTGATTACCCAGAAATGATGGCCAAAGCCGTCGGGAGCGGTAAAATCGTATTCGGGTGTGCCGGCGGTGACTTCCTTTATCACTTTATCAAGAACTTCGTTATCAGGGAAAGCGAAGAATACAGGCTCGATATTGGCATTGTTGATGCGCACATGTTTCATTCGGTCTTCCTCTTTGTCGCGACGAGTAAGCTCGTGTTTTTTGATGCGGCCGGTCATGTAGTCGTCGACATTGGCTGCAATTACGATGCCGTACTGGGTGCGGCCATCCATGGTCTGAGCATAGATGTAGTAGTGTTCTTTGTCGTCCTGCACAAGCCAGCCGTTATTCTGGAATGCTTTGAAATTATCAACCGCACGATCGTATACTTTGGGATCGTGCTCGTCGGTACCGGGCTCGAAATCGATTTCGGGCTTGATTATGTGGTACAGAGACTTGTCGTTGCCGGCAGCTTCGCTACGGGCTTCTTCAGAGTTAAGTACATCGTAAGGTCTTGAAGCGACCTCGGTGATAAGTTCGCGGGGTGGACGGACGCCACGGAATGGTTTGATACGTGCCATGGTATTTATATTTAGGTTATGTTATTATGACATTCGGTTTTTGTAATCTTCGTAAGTGAATTGACGCAGGTAACGACAATCACCGTTGCTATAACACATTACTATCGCAGGGTGTTGCAGACCATTAAACATGGTGGTTTTTACTGTTGTATAATGGTTCATGTCCTCGAGAGTGAGGCGTTGTCCCGGTTCCAGCGGTTTTTCAAAACCCCAGTCGCCCATATAGTCGCCACTGAGGCACGAGTTGCCACCAAGGCGGTAAACGTGCGGAGCAGTCTCGGGGTCAATGCTTCCCGTTATCGCCGGCTTATAGGGCATCTCAAGAGTGTCGGGCATGTGACAGGCAAATGAAGCGTCTATGATTGCAGTCTTAACGCCTTGATTGTCTACGATATCAACGACCTCGGTTATTAGATCGCCGGTACGCCATGTGAAGGCACTTCCGGGTTCAAGAATGACCTGTAGCCATGGATAACGTGACTTGAAGGCTTTAAGCAATCCTATCAGGTGTTCAACGTCATATCCTTCACGCGTCATGAGGTGTCCTCCACCCATGTTCACCCACTTTACGCCGGGCAGGAATTTGCCAAACTGGTTTTCGAACGCGTCGAGTACTTTTTCGAGATCATAAGAGGTCGACTCGCACAGTTGGTGGAAGTGCAGGCCCTCGACACCCTCAGGCAGTTTGTCGCCAAGTTGCTCGAGTGTGACACCGAAACGGCTTCCGGGCAGTGCCGGATTATATATATCGGTCTCTATGACCGAGCACTGCGGGTTTACGCGAAGTCCTGGTGAAACTCGCTTGTGGGCATCGACAGTGCGGTTATATTCGTCAACGCGATCTTTGAATCTAAGATATTGATTTACCGAGTTGAAGGTGATGTGGCTGCTTCCTGCAAGATATTTGTCTATGGTCAAGTCGGTATATGCCGGGCAGTAAGAGTGTACGTTGCCGCCCAGTTCTTCGATACCAAGCTGCATCTCGTTGAGCGAGCTTGCAGTAGAATCACGATTGTATTCTCTTATGATATCAAACGTACGCCATAAGGCATTTGCCTTAAATGCCATGATGATATTTACGCCGGCTTCCCTCTCGACCCTGTTGATGAGCTCGAGATTGCGACGCAGCTTGTCCTCATAGACAATGTAAAACGGTGTAGGTATATCTTGAATTTTCATTATGATACTATTGTAAATTTAGCGAATTTGAGAAGCAATACCTTCGTGTCGACATTGGAGAATTGCACCGTGATCTTGTGGTCGATAGAATCGGTGTCGATATCGGTAATGATACCACGACCGAAACGCGAATGCTCGATTGCCATTCCACACTGTAACTCGTCGGCACGGTGTGTCAATGCCCCCGAAGTTGCCTGAGAGTTCGAGACCTCGGCTCTCGTGGGTGACGCAGGCCGGCGCGGGGTATTGTCGGTGAACGAGATTCGACCCGATGAGAATCCTGTTGTCGAACTATGGAATGAATCTCGATAGGCACCAAAGCGAGACGATGACACGTCGCCCGAGCTCCCTATGGATTTGGTCATGTATCTGGCATCGATATCGCGCAGGAATGGAGACGGCAACGTAGCAACTGTCTGTCCGTTGCGGTATCTTTGTCCTGCATAGGTCAATATGCAGTGACGCTTTGCACGGGTGATAGCTACATATAGTAATCGGCGCTCCTCTTCAATCTCGGCAAGTGATGATTTACTCATCCCCGAGGGGAACAGGTCATCTTCAACACCTACGACGATTATATTGCCGAACTCAAGACCTTTGGCGGCATGAACTGTCATCATTGTCACTCGCTCTTCCGATGTGTCGGCCTCGTCCTGGTCTGTAGCCAGCGATACTTCGCCAAGGAAATCTACCAGTCGGGTCTGGTCCGCCGCACCCGATTCGGTCCGTTCGCTTACAAACTGGTCCGTACCGTTCAATAGCTCCTGAATATTCTGTTGCTTTGATATGCTCTCTGGGGTATTGTCGGTGACGAGACTCGACAACAGTTTTGTTTCCGATATGATTTTCTTTGACAATTGTGAAGCGTCGAGACCGGCTTGATTGGCGTCGATAAATCGCTGAATCATTTCGGCAAAACCGTTGAGTTTGCGTGTAGTGCCGCTGTTAAAGCCGGGATCATACTTGTCGAGAGATGTTATGACGGTCCACATGCTCACATTATGGTCGATAGCAGCGCGCATTATCTTATTGAGCGTTGTGTCGCCTATTCCTCTTGTGGGATAGTTGATTATGCGCTTCATGGCCTCGTCATCATCGGGGTTGACCGTGAGCCTGAAATATGCTATCGCATCTTTAATTTCTTTGCGTTGATAGAAGGACAGTCCGCCATATATACGATACGGTATATTGCGCTTGCGGAGTGATTCCTCGAGAATACGCGACTGGGCATTAGTGCGATACAATATTGCAAAATCCTCATAGCTGTCGCGCGTTTTCATCTTTACCTGAGAGATGCGATTGGCTACGATTGACCCTTCCTCAAAATCGCTGAAACAGTTTATTACCTCAATTAGATCGCCTACTTCGTTTTTTGAAAAGACGTTTTTGGGAATTTGTTGTTTATTCTTGGCGATCAGTGTATTGGCTGCATTGATAATATTCTGGGTAGAGCGGTAGTTTTGCTCAAGCTTGAATATACGAAGGTCGGGATATCCCCTCTGCAAATTAAGGATATTGCGGATATTGGCACCACGGAATGAGTAAATACTCTGGGCATCGTCACCTACAACACAAAGTCTGTTGCCGTCGCTGCATAGCTCCGACACAATTACATGCTGTGCAAAGTTTGTATCCTGGTACTCGTCGACGAGAATATAACGGAAGAACTCGCGATAATGAGCCTTTATGTCGGGGTTGTCACGGAGCAGCACGTTGGTATAATACAGTAGATCGTCAAAGTCCATGACTCCGGCTGTAAAGCAACGCTGGCGGTAGGCTTTGTATATGGCATAAATAAGCGGACGCCGTGCTCGCTTGTCGGCTTCCATGAGGTCACGGTCCATAGCATATGCTTCGGGCGACATGAGTGCGTTTTTTGCCATCGATATGGCCGACTGTACTACCGACGCTTTATAAATCTTGTCGTCGAGCTGCATATCCTTTATAATCATCTTTATAAGGGATTTGCTGTCGGCAGCGTCATAGATGGTATAGTCGGGCTTGTAGCCTATGCGGTCGGCGTGTCGGCGAAGAATGCGTGCGAATATCGAGTGGAACGTACCCATCCACAATTTTGATGCGACACCGGCGCCAACGAGCTGTTGTATGCGCTCTTTCATCTCTCGCGCGGCCTTGTTGGTGAACGTCAGTGCAAGAATGCGGTACGGCTCATAGCCTTGAGTGAGCAAGTGAACAATCTTATATGTAAGAACACGCGTTTTACCCGAACCGGCTCCGGCAATGACGAGTTGAGGCCCGTCGCAATATTCTACCGCGGCGCGCTGCTGGTCGTTGAGCTTTTCGAGATACTCGGGTGTCGACATCAGATGAACTTGTTTTGGGTTGGATCATAGACGTATCCCACTGAGGCAAGACGTGCTATTAGTTCGTTTTTGCCGGCTTCGAGGTCATCACAAAGCTGGTCGAGCGATTTATAATTGTCTCTGAGTTTTGTGTTAATAAAACTCAGGAGAATAAAGGGGTCTTGTGGAAGTGATCTTAACATAATCATTTGTTTTACGTGACACGAAATTACAAAAAGTGTGTCGCATTTTAAAATATTTACGTACTTTTGTAAGACGGTCATATCAATGTGACTTCTTTTTCATCACATAATTGATTTTAAATGTACACAATTAATGATTATGCGGCCCGAATTAACGGCTGGATAAAAAATTTAAAATATCCCGAAAAACCGCAGGGACTATATGAGCCCATCGCCTATATGCTTGGAGGCGGAGGCAAGCGCCTGCGCCCTACCCTCCTGTGTGCTTCGGCCGAGGCATTCGGATTAGAATGCGACAAGGTTAAACCTCAGGCACTGGGTATAGAAATGTTTCACAATTTCACATTGCTTCATGATGATGTCATGGACAATGCCGACGTGAGGCACGGGGTACCCACAGTGCATCGCAAATGGGATGTTTCGACCGCTATACTTTCGGGCGACACGATGCTCACGCTCGCCAACCGGCTTGTGGGTGACTGCCCGAAAGAATTCTCCGACAAAGTCCTTGACATATTTAACAAGACAGCCATCGAGATTTATGAGGGTCAGCAATATGACATGAATTTCGAAAAGAGAGATGATGTCACTCTCGATGAGTATGTTGAGATGATACGTCTTAAAACTGCTGTGTTGCTGGGATGTGCATGCCGGATAGGAGCATTGCTTGCCGGAGGCACTGAGGCCGATTGCAGCAATATGTATCGATTCGGAGAGCAGATGGGTCTCGCATTCCAGCTGCGTGATGACTATCTCGATACTTTTGGCAACGAAAAGACTTTCGGCAAAGAGATTGGCGGTGATATTCTCAACGACAAGAAGACCTGGCTTAGAATCAAGACGGCAAGTCTGGCAGCCGACAAGCTTGCAGCTTTAACCGGAACAACAGCCGGTAAGCAAAAAATCGAGGCCGTTTCTAATCTGTATAGAAAACTGTGTGTAGGTGAGGCATGTATGAATGAAGTTGAAAGATATACTGCGAGTGCTGTAGAATGTCTTGATAACGTTTCCATGCCCGACGATTTCAAGCAGTTCTTTAAAAACATCGCAGTATCTGCTGTTAAAAGAGAAAGTTAACGTATGTTTGTTGATTCTCACACACATCTTTACCTCGAAGAATTTGATCCGGATAAAACCGCTGCCGTAAAACGTGCCATTGATGCAGGCGTAGGTCATTTTATGTTTCCAAATGTCGACTTGACGACATTGGGACCCATGAAAGATCTTGCCGAAAAGTTCCCCGGCGTGGTTGATATGGCTATCGGGTTGCATCCCACAGAGGTTGGCCCCGACAGGGAATCACAGCTTCAAATAATCAGATCGGAAGCCTTGACAGGTAGATACAGGGCAATAGGAGAAATAGGCATGGACCTGTATTGGGATTCAACTTTTGTGAACGAGCAAAAAGAAGCATTCAGACAGCAGTGCCAGCTTGCCGCCGAACTTAAATTACCTATCATCATCCATTGCCGTGAAGCCTTGAATGAAATACTTGAGGTTTTTGATACGCTTGACGTCATACCGCAAGGTGTCTTTCACAGTTTTGGCGGCACGATTGATGATGTAAAACGCATAAGAACATACGGCGACTTCTACTTTGGTATAAATGGCATCGTTACTTTTAAAAACTCAAAGCTAAGAGAGGTGCTGCCAGAGATCAGCGGTGACAGAATACTCCTTGAAACCGACTCTCCCTATCTCGCACCTGTACCCATGAGAGGCAAACGCAATGAGAGCGCCTATATGATTCATACAGCGGCCTATGTTGCCGACTATCTTGACATACCAATCCATGATTTGGAGGCATTGACCACAGATAACTACAGGAGGCTTTTTGGAACGGATTCCTGCAGATAAACCAAAATTATTTTAGAGTGTTTTTAATTATATAATAATCAAATTTATGAAACGTATATTATTTATTTTTTCAGTAATACTTACGCTATCGGTTTTTTCGGGTAACGCCTTTGACTTGAAAAGTGCATTAAAGGCAGCAGCCGGTAACTCTTCAAAGGATTCTACCGCTACCGGTGGTGGCCTCGGCAATCTTCTCGGAGGTCTCGGAAATATACTGGGTGTCACCGATGTCACTATTGCTGATCTTGAAGGTACTTGGAATTACTCAAAACCGGCAGTCGCCTTTAAGAGCGATAACCTTTTGAAAAAGGCAGGTGGCACAGCAGCCGCATCGGTTATCGAAGGCAAACTGGCCCCCTACTATCAGAAGGCCGGGCTGACAGCAATGAAGCTTACCGTCGCAGCCGACAGCACTTTCACTATGAAGTTGAATAAAATTACTTTGAAAGGAAATCTTGAAAAAGATACAGAGGGAAATTTTGTATTCAACTTCAAAGCTCTTGGCAAAGTTAAATTAGGACACGCTACTTCGGTTATCACGAAGACCGGAAACAATATTGAAGTGACTTTCGATGCGTCTAAACTCGTAGCTCTTGTATCAAAAATTGCAGCTATATCGGGTAGCTCGACTGTGAAAACAGTGTCGTCGCTCCTGGAGAGTTATGATGGACTAAATGCCGGTTTTGAACTTACGAAGTCGGCCGAAACACAACCCAATTTATAAAATTGAATAATCGTATACTGAATATTATTGATAAACGGTTGGGATTGCTACGGAGCAGTTTCAACCGTTTTCAAACCCACTCGATACCTCTCGTGAGACGGGTAACGGCGGGCATGGATATTCTTACGTTTATCGCAGGCTTTGTAACCCTTGTTTCGTTAATAATAATCGTGGGTTATGACAATGATGCCCACTCTTTGAGAATTCTACACAAGACGATTAGAACTGCTCATATAATATTTATACTGAATGTTATATACAATCTTGTAATGAACTTTAAAGAGCAGTTTCATCAGGCGAGAGCCTTCAGGTGGTGTCTTGATGTACTCATGTTGCTCACTCTGCTGCCGCTACTGTATCCCCACCCCGACCATCCATGGCTGCCATGGCTTGAGCAGATTCTATACAGCAATAAATTCAACTATCTTATTGTAGGCATATATGGCGCTGTCGTATTTTGTGCCGGAATAATCTCGGTTTTGGGCCGACGCACAAATCCCTCGGTGATACTTGGATGCAGTTTCCTGTTCTTTATAATGCTGGGCTCATTCCTGTTGATGATGCCAAAGTGTACAAATGTTGATATTAGCTATATAGATTCATTGTTCGTGTCTACAAGTGCAGTGTCAATTACAGGATTGTCAACTGTCGATGTTTCGACAACTTTTACGCCACTTGGTCTCTTAATTTTGGCTCTACTAATCCAGATTGGCGGACTTGGAGTGCTTACATTCACGAGCTTTTTCGCGCTGTTCTTCAGTGGCAATTCATCGATTTACAGCCAACTGATGGTTCGTGACATGGTCTACACGCGCACAATGAACAACCTCCTCCCCACTCTATTATACATCCTGGTTTTCACTCTTGTGATAGAACTCATGGGGGCTATCGCCATTTTTCTGTGCGTGCATGACACGCTCGGAATGTCGTTGTCCGACGAGTTGATTTTCTCGGGATTCCACTCTCTCACTGCATTCATGAACGCAGGATTCTCCAATATCGAGGGTGGGTTGTCAAATCCGGCATTATTACACTCCAACCAGTCAATTTATATCGTTGCAAGTGTGCTAATACTTGCAGGTGGTATCGGATTCCCGATCCTTGTAAATCTTAAGACTGTAGCCGGAAGGTACCTGAGACGTTTTGTTGGACTTTTCACTAACCGTAAACGTACAGCCGAGCCTATTCACATCTACGATGTAAACACCAAGGTGGTACTTTGGAGCACGTTGATACTCTTTATTATTAGCTCAGCACTATTCTTCCTGTTTGAGCACAATAATTCATTGAAAGGAATGTCTACGTACGACCAGATTGTTCAGTCGGTCTTCAATTCATTCGTGCCGCGCAGTTCGGGTTTTGCATCGGTACAGCCCACCGGTTTTCTTAATATCACGATAGTGATGATGATTGTGCTAATGTGGATTGGAGGCGCTTCGCAGTCTACAGCCGGAGGTATTAAGGTGAACACCCTTGCAGCCGTTCTGCTTAATCTAAGGTCGATAATTCTCGGACGAAAAGATATTGCCGCTTTCCACCGTCGCATTTCAATCAATTCGATACGTAGAGCCAATGCGGTAATCACGCTTTCGATAATGACTACTGTCTTTTATTCTATGATTGTCATTGCTCTCGAGCCATCTTTGCCCGTTAAAGAACTGTTATATGAAACCGTTTCGGCTCTGTTTACCGTAGGTTCCTCGCTTGGAATCACCGACAAACTCGGAGATGGAACAAAAGTCGTGCTGTGTACGGCAATGTTCATAGGGCGCGTGGGATTGTTGTCGCTGTTGATGGGTATAGCCTACGGTGTGAGACCCCGACATGCCAAGTATCCTTCGGGCGATATAATAATAAACTAATAATTCAATTGCTATGAAATATCTTGTTATAGGACTTGGAATCTATGGATCGAACCTCGCTATCGATTTAACCGATATGGGGCACGAAGTGGTTGGCGCCGACATAAAGGAATCAAACGTTGAAGGTGTAAAGGAATACATCTCGACCGCCTATATTATTGATGCTGCCGATGAACAGGCGCTCTCGGTGTTACCGCTTAAGAGTGTCGATGCTGTCGTCGTGGCTATCGGCGAGAATTTCGGCGCGAGCGTTAAAACTGTAGCCTTGTTAAAGAAGATGGGGGTCAAGCACATATTCGCACGCGCAATCGACACATTACATCAATCGATACTTGAGGGATTGAATGTGGAACGTATTCTTACCCCCGAACAACGCGCCGCACGTGATTTTGCCAGAGAGCTTGAGCTTGGATCGCGCATCGAGACACTCGCTATCAATGATGACTCGTATGTGATGAAGTTTGAAGTGCCCCAGTATTTTGTCGGGCTTAAATATTCCGAGCTTGATCTTGTTAAGAAATTCAACATTATATTAATCGTCGCCTCGCGCCTTGAAGATTCGACCAATATCCTTGGAATGAATCGCAAAAGCGGAAAAACAATAGACATCACGTCGCCCTACGCTGTGGTGCGGGAACATGATGTCTTTACTTGTTTCGGAACCGAATCTGATTTTAGATCAATGATGAAAAAAGTTTCTAAATAATCAGATTATGCACTTGATTCAATAGATTGCGGGGCATTTAGAACTCATAGTCCACGCAAGCACGATCGGCTTTATGACCTGCCAAAATTGATGCTGCGGCAAGATGAGCCGGATGCATGGCATAGGTCTCTACTTCGGCCATGTTGCCGACGATAGCAGTGAGAACAACATCCCAGCTTTCGGCCGGATTCTCGTTGATACCCACCTCCATAGCTCTAAGTACATCGATCTGTTCGGGAAGCTTAAGCAGAGCTTCCTTAAATGCCTGGGCAATTTCGAGACGTTCCTCGTTGGTGCCGGTAAGTTTGAATGTTACAATATGTTTTACCATCTTTACAGTTATTTGGTTGAATATAGTCTTTCACGAGTAGCAGCCACCTTTTCGTCGACGATATAATCGTCATAGTCCATCATCTTGTCAATGACGCCGTTAGGTGTGAGCTCAATGACGCGGTTGCACACGGTCTGTATGAATTCGTGGTCGTGTGACGCAAGCAGGATATTGCCTTTGAACGTCTTGAGGGTGTTATTGAATGCCTGGATGGATTCAAGGTCGAGATGGTTAGTGGGTGAGTCGAGAACCATCGTATTGGCGTTTTTGAGCATCATGCGTGCAATCATACAACGCATTTTCTCACCGCCCGACAACACTGAGGCTTTCTTGAGAACCTCTTCTCCCGAGAACAACATCTTTCCAAGAAAACCTTTGAGATAAATTTCGCTCGAATCATCGCTGAACTGGCATAGCCAATCGACAAGATTCATGTCGGTATTAAAGAACGATGAGTTGTCGAGCGGCAGATATGCCGTGGTAATGGTCTGACCCCAGTCATACTTGCCGGCATCGGGTTTGCGGTTGTCATTGATTATTTCAAACAACGCTGTCATTGCGCGGGGGTCACGGCTAAGGAATACTACCTTATCACCCTTCTCAATCTGGAAATTGACATCGTCGAAAAGCACCTCTCCGTCGACAGTAGCCTTTAGGCCGCTCACCTCAAGTATTTTGTTGCCGGGTTCACGCAGCGGAGTGAAAATGATTCCGGGATAACGTCGAGATGAAGGCTGGATATCTTCGATATTGAGTTTCTCAAGCATTTTTTTACGCGACGTCGTCTGCTTCGATTTGGCGACATTTGCACTGAATCGCTGGATGAACTCAAGCAATTCTTTGCGCTTTTCTTCGGCCTTTTTGTTCTGTTGTTGCTGTTGACGCAAAGCGAGTTGGCTCGACTCATACCAATAGCTATAGTTACCGGCAAAAAGCTGTACCTTATTGTAATCGATATCGAGAGTATGAGTGCACACCGAGTCGAGGAAATGTCGGTCGTGAGACACGACCAGCACCGTATTTTCAAATTTAGACAGATAGTTTTCCAGCCAGGTTACTGTATCAAGGTCAAGATCGTTGGTAGGCTCGTCGAGAAGCAGATTGTCGGGGTTGCCGAAGAGTGCTTTTGCCAAAAGCACGCGAACCTTTTCGCTACCTGTCAAGTCTTTCATCAACATATAGTGGCGGTCTTCCTTAATACCGAGGCCGCTGAGCAATTCGGCCGCATCGCTTTCGGCGTTCCAGCCCTCAAGTTCGGCAAATTTTTCTTCAAGTTCGGACGCCCTGATACCGTCGGCATCGCTGAAATCGGCCTTGGCATAAAGAGCGTCTTTTTCCTGCATTATATCCCACAACACGGTGTGACCTTGAAGGACAGTATTGATTACCGTGCAATCGTCATACTTGAAGTGGTCCTGTTCAAGCACGCTCATGCGTTCGCCCGGTCCCTGTGATATCGTGCCACGCGTGGCAGAAAGCTGGTCTGACAAAATTCTCATCAAAGTAGACTTTCCCGCACCGTTGGCTCCTATAATGCCATAGCAATTACCGGGTGTGAATTTTATGTTTACGTCCTGGAATAGTATTCTTTTCCCGAACTGCATTGTTAAATCATTGACTGTAATCATTGTATTGTACCTTGGAATGTGATTGGTTAAAATATGCAGTGATAAATGATGATGCAAAGATACAAAAAAATGTAAAAATATTTGCACATGTGGATAACAAGCCCTACCTTTGCACTCACAAAACCACGATAAGGTTCCTTGGCCGAGTGGTTAGGCACCGGTCTGCAAAACCGTTTACAGCAGTTCGAATCTGCTAGGAACCTCAATCCTCGAGCTCGTAACCTTCGGATTACGAGCTTTTTTAATTTATATTTACTATGGCAAGTTTTCTTCAGGTAGAAAATCTTACAAAGAGCGTAGGCGACCGTCTGTTGTTTGGAGATGTTACTTTCGGCATTAACGAGGGTGACAAGGTAGGACTTATTGCAAAGAACGGAACAGGAAAAACAACCTTGCTTCGCTGCATAGCCGGTGACGAAGATATCGATTCGGGTAAGATTACCTTCAGAAGCGGGTTGCGCGTGGGATTTCTTGAACAGCATCCGCGTCTCAACGAAGATCTGACTGTTATCGATGCATGCCTTGACCCCGACATGCCAAGTTCGGCTGTAATCAAGCGATACGAACAAGCTATAGTAAATGGCGATACAGACCTTATCGAAAAGGCGATAGCCGATATGGATGCCGCTAATGCATGGGACTATGAGGACCGCCTGAAGCAGTTGCTTACACAGCTTAAAATAACCGATTTATATCAACCTGTCTCATCATTGTCGGGAGGTCAGCGAAAAAGAGTAGCAATAGCTCGCCTTATACTTGAGGAGCCCGAGCTCGTGATTCTTGACGAGCCAACCAACCATCTTGACATTGACACAATCGAGTGGCTGGAAGGATGGCTTAAAAGAAGCCGCACTACCCTGCTCATGGTTACACACGACCGTTACTTTCTTGACAGGGTATGCAACCATATCATTGAAATCGATCGCGAACAGATATTTTCTTACGACGGAAATTATGACTATTATCTGAGAAAACGAGCCGAACGCATAGAGGCGATGGCAGCCGAGCTCGCGAAAGTTAAGAATACACTCAGAAAAGAGCAGGAGTGGATGAACCGCCAGCCACAGGCCCGAGCCGGCAAAGCAAAATATCGTATCGATGCCTTTTATGATCTTAAGGAGCGCTCACAAATCAATCTCAAAGAAAAGAATATCAATCTTGACGTTAAGTCATCGTACATCGGTTCTAAAATATTTGAAGCAGAAGGTATTTCAAAGAAATACGGCGATCACGTCATACTCGATGACTTCAACTATATCTTCGCAAGATATGAGAAGCTTGGCATAATCGGTGCAAACGGAGTCGGGAAGTCTACGTTCATCAAGATGTTGCAAGGCATTGTTGCACCCGACAGTGGTAACTGGAACGTAGGTGAAACAGTAAGGTTTGGTTACTATAGCCAGGACGGACTGCAGCTCGACAGCTCAAAGAAAGTTATAGATGCTGTAACAGAGCGTTGTGAAGAGGTCACGATCAATGGTGGGCAGAGCTATTCGCCCATGCAGTTTTTACAGCGGTTTCTGTTTACTCCGGCCGATCAGCAAAAGTATATCCACACTCTAAGCGGCGGCGAACTTGCAAGACTTCATCTTGCGACAGTTCTATTGATGTCGCCCAACTTCCTTATTCTCGACGAGCCTACCAACGATCTTGACATAGTAACACTTGGCATACTTGAGGATTATCTCGCCGAGTTTAAAGGATGTGTGATAGTTGTATCGCATGATCGCTTTTTCCTTGACTCGATTGTTGACCATCTGTTTGTATTTGAAGGAAACGGAGTTATCAAGGACTTCCCCGGCAACTATACCGAATACAGAACTTTTATAAAAGAGAATGCTGAAAAAGAGCAAGTTGCCGACCGTCAGACGAAACCTGCTGCCGAGAAAGTGCGCACAGAGCGCAAGATAAAGCTTACTTACAACGAACGAAAAGAGCTGGATGCGCTGACTCTGGAACTGGATAAATTGAACGCCGAAAAGGAGAGTCTCGAACAGCTCTTTAACAGTGGCCAGATTATCACTGATATGGATGCAAAATCACGTCGCTACAATGAACTGAAAGAGATCCTCGACGAGAAGGAAATGCGCTGGCTTGAACTCTCGGAGAAAGAATAACGGGATTATCGTCGCTTCAACTCGTCTCTCAATTTCTTATTCATTTTACTACGTTCTCTATCAACAAAGAATCCCCATTTTGCAAAATATCGCAACATATTGACAGCGTGGATATACAGCATTTTGAAGCTGTGTCTCGACTCGGCTCGGTGCAGGTGATATATTGAAGCATCAGGGGTTACAATAGTTTTGTATTCGCGGTGAACTCGTCTCGTGATATCGATATCCTCGGGATACATAAAAAATCGCTCGTCGAACAATCCCACCTTTTGTAATGCTTCAAGCCTAAAAAGCATGAAGCACCCGTGCATGTACGGTACATTAATGTCCTCCTTATATAACTGTGGGAGTATATCGTAATACCGACGCCACTTTTTAAAAACACGTTTTGGAGCAAATCGATGTTTAATCAAGTCCCATGGTGAAGGTAGCGGATGGCAACAAGACTGCGGCTTATCGTCGGCGCCCACAACGGCAGGCATTATGAGTCCAATAGAAGAATCGTTCTCTAACTTTGACAATAGTATTTTGACGACATCGGATTTGAAAGCAATGTCACTATTCATTACAAGGTGATATTTAAGCTTTTTAATATCTCTGTTTTCTAACGATTTACGTATTGAGATGTTATTTCCTGCGCCATACCCCGTATTGCTGTTAGGTGTATAGAGAACCTCCGGATAATGATCCTTAATGAATTGACATATAGTAGTGTCGCTGCTGTTGTCTACGATTTCAATTGAGGCAATTTCCTCACACTGTCCAAGGCAGTCAAGGCATGTACTAAGTTCGTCGTGAGCCGTGTGATATGTAACAATAGAGACAGAAATCATCGACTGATACTAAACAAGCGATTAAGTGTTTTAAGGAAACCGCGTCCACAAAATGATGCGACGATTCCAAGTTTTATCTTGCTGCTGACATTCGAGTCTTTCAAGCATTGAGAACGAAGAGATTTTATCGAATCCCACGCTTGCAATGACTCGGGAATGTATTCAGGATTACCGTATGTTAGTAGAAATACATTGAAATTTGCAGCAAGTTTACGGCTCTGGGCTGCAGCGATAAGCCTGTCATCACACTTGGTTTCAGTGATATGTTGCAAAATGAGATCTACAGCTTTTGTTGAATCGAACCGTTCTGTTGAAAAAGTATTTATAAAACTACCGGCATTAGGCCTATAGTAGTACAACTTGGCTTCGGTAAATGTAACTGACCGAGACTTAAGACATACACGCGGGAATATCTCGAGATCTTCATAGCGCATATCTCTGAAACGAACGTCTTCCCACAATGAAGCATCATACAGTTTACCCCAAATTGAATTGTCGGAGAGTCGTTGATAAAGCACGTCTGCTACATATCCGCTTGAGTCAAGCGTCACATAATTCTCATTGGCGAGACCTAATTTATCATACTTATTGGTAAAAGTGCATGCTGTAATATCAGCGCCTGTCTCACACAATAAGATATATAGAACTTCAAGATAGTCGGTCGAGACAACATCGTCGGCATCAACAAACGTAATGTAGCTTCCCCGAGCGTTTTCGAGGCCAAGATTTCTTGCACAAGATGGTCCGCGATTTGACTGCGAAATCAATTTGATGCGCTTGTCGCCGGCGGCATATTGCCGGGTTATTCTGACTGTATCATCAGTGGAACCGTCGTCGATAATTATCACCTCGATGTTATGATATGTCTGCGACAAAATGCTCTCAATGCATTCTGTTATATATTGCTCGCCGTTGTAGACAGGAACAATTACTGATATCAAGGGGATGTCGGACATATCTTAAAATCATATTTGCTATAATAACGTATGTAAGAACTGTTTTATTGCTCAGGAACACAAAGAAGGCGGAGCGCCTCTGTCAACCAACAGTTGACCGGACGCCCCGCCCCATAAAGGATATGATACGATTCAATTGTGCTTATTTGTCGGCATCGCCTGCCTGAATGTTGGCCTGAGTCTTGGAATCGGCCGGTGTATCTACTGCTGGTATATCCTCCTCCTCGGCCACAACGGCTATCTTTTTAGCCATAAAGCCTGTGCATATAGAGTAACCTACGGCATAGATAGGCATCTCGGCCTGGAGCAAGTGATTACCGACAGGCATCTCCTCGGTCGAAATTGTGATAGCATAGGGCTGAGTGATTGTCGTACCGATGGGCATGTAATCCCAGAAGTATCTTACACCACCCAATGAAGCCTCTTTGTCATCATGGTTCACAAGTGTAACACCTGTAACCTGCAATTCCTGACCTTGAACGATGTAGTAAACATCATCTACTTGTGTGCCACCATCAAATGTAGCATATATCTCGACATTTGGTAAGTCTTTGTCATCGTCACATGAAACAAAGAGCAATGGTAACGCAAGGAATAAATAAAATAGTTTTTTCATAATACGTAGTAAAATAAAGATTGTTGAAAAATATTACATTATGTAAACACTTAACTGTATTATAAAGTTCTAAAATGCAATGTTAATTCCTGAAAACCAACTCGTCGTTCTCAGCGTCAATCACTATGGGTTTTTCTTTATCAACCGTCTGGGCAAGTATATCCTTTGACAGTCGGTTAAGGACCATACGATGGATGACACGTTTAACAGGTCGAGCACCGAATTCAGGGTCATAGCCTTCCTCGGCAAGATAATGTATTGCGGCCGGAGTGACTTCGAGAGTGACTCCGTTCGATGCAAGCATACGGGTGATACTCTTAACCTGAAGCCCGACTATTTCCTCAATTTCCTGCTGATTCAGAGGAGTAAACATTATTATCTCGTCAATACGGTTAAGGAACTCGGGACGAATAGTCTGTTTGAGCATATCAAGAACCTGAGCCTTGGTGCTCTCAATCACTTCAAACCTATTGTCGGGAGTCAATTTCTCGAAGTTTTCGCGTATCACGTTTGAGCCCATGTTGCTGGTCATGATTATGATAGTATTCTTGAAGTTGACCATTCGGCCCTTGTTGTCGGTAAGTCGACCGTCGTCAAGCACTTGCAGGAGGATATTGAAAACATCCGGATGAGCTTTCTCAATCTCATCGAAGAGCACGACCGAATAGGGTTTACGTCTAACGGCCTCAGTGAGCTGACCGCCTTCGTCATAACCTACATATCCGGGAGGCGCTCCTACGAGTCGTGAAACTGCGTGCTTCTCCTGATATTCACTCATATCGATACGTGTCATCATGTTCTCGTCATCAAATAGGTATTCGGCAAGTGCCTTTGCAAGCTCAGTCTTACCTACACCGGTTGTACCCAGGAAGATGAACGAGCCGATAGGACGACGCGGGTCATTAAGTCCGGCACGCGAGCGACGTACAGCATCGGCTATCGCTTCAATGGCTTCATCCTGACCAACTACACGCTTGTGCAATTCTTCTTCAAGATGTAAGAGTTTGTCCTTTTCACTCTGCACCATCTTGTTGACCGGGATACCCGTCCAGCGTGAAACAACATCGGCAATGTCTTCGGCATCAACTTCTTCCTTGATTAGAGCTTTCTCGCCCTGCATCATCTTGAGCTGTTCCTGAATATTCTTGTTGTCAGTCTCTTTCTCCTGAATGCGACTGTATCTGATTTCTGCCACTTTGGCATAGTCTCCTTCGCGCTCAGCTCTTTCGGCTTCAAAGTTGAGTTGTTCTATGTCAATCTTGTTCTGCTGGATGCGATTTATAAGATCTTTCTCGGCCTTCCACTTTGCCGTGTACTCGCTTTCTTCCTCGCGCAGTGCTGCAAGGTCTTTCTCAATTTCCTTGACCTTAGCCTTATCTCCTTCACGTTTGATCGCCTCTCGTTCAATCTCTTTCTGCGCAATCATGCGAGAAATCTCATCAAGAGACTGTGGTACAGAGTCAATTTCAAGTCGAAGCTTGGATGCTGCCTCATCAACAAGGTCGATGGCTTTATCCGGCAAGAATCGATCAGTGATATATCGCTCAGACAGCTGTACGGCAGCGATAATCGCCTCGTCGCGAATACGTACCTTGTGGTGATTCTCATATCGCTCTTTAAGGCCACGAAGTATTGCAATCGCGCTCATCTCATCAGGCTCGTTAACCATGACCTTTTGGAAACGACGCTCAAGGGCCTTGTCTTTCTCAAAATATTTCTGGTATTCATCAAGCGTTGTCGCTCCGATGCTGCGTAACTCGCCACGAGCAAGTGCCGGCTTCAGAATATTGGCAGCATCCATTGCGCCCTCACCCTTTCCGGCACCCACGAGTGTATGAATCTCATCGATGAACAATATTATCTCGCCATCGCTCTGTGTCACTTCATTAACGATAGCTTTGAGTCGCTCCTCAAACTCTCCTTTGTATTTTGCACCTGCTACGAGTGCACCCATATCAAGGGAGAAAATCTGCTTGGAACGCAGGTTTTCCGGCACATCGCCTCTGACAATACGCTGTGCAAGACCCTCGGCAATAGCTGTCTTACCTGTGCCCGGTTCGCCAATGAGCATGGGATTGTTTTTAGTACGGCGACTTAGAATCTGGAGAACTCGGCGTATCTCATCATCACGACCTATTACGGGATCGAGTTTACCGGAGCGCGCACGTTCATTTAAGTTAATGGCGTATTTACCAAGGGCATTGTATGTATCTTCAGCGCTTTGATCGTTGGCTTTTTTGCCTTTACGAAGCTCTTCGATAGCGGCCGTCATTTCCTTCTCGGTAAGGCCCGAATCTTTCAATAAAGACGAAGCTGGACTTGACACGTCAAATATTGCGAGCAATACTGCCTCAAGCGATACGTATTCGTCGCCCATCTTCTTGGCAATGTCAACCGATTTCTGGAGCACATCATTAGCCGTGCGGCTAAGATAAGGTTCGGCACCACTCACTTTGGGTAACGACTGTATCTCTCTGTCAATCTGCTGCTCAACAAGGGGCAGATTGGCACCGACCTTCTGAAAAATAAATTTCACAAGTGAGTCTCCCTCGGTGATGACGCCCTTTAGGAGATGTACAGGCTCGATTGCCTGCTGTCCTGCTGAGCGTGTAAACTCTACCGCCTTCTGGATAGCTTCTTGCGATTTGATTGTGAAATTATTGAAATTCATAAAGCAATGAGTTTATTATTTATGATATTATTATTCTGTTTTTATCACTTTTAACAAATGAGGACAGGTTTTGTTTTACCACCTTTTTGATATTACATGCTTTCTGCTTAACTTTGCATAATAATTATATACTTATGAAGCATTTACTTTTAATCGCTATAGCAATACTCGTGCCAAGCTTGCAGATGCAGGCCGACCAAACTCTGTTCCCCTACCCCGAAGCTCCTGAATCGTTACAGACAATGGACCAGAAATGCAGTTATGTCATTGAGCATTTTTGGGACCGATGCAATATAAATCAGGCTTTTTCAACACGTACCAAGCTTCAACAGGCTTTCAACGATTACATTCAGATTGTGCCTTACGCCAATGCCGATGTTGTTCACAAGTCGGTCGATCAGCTCATCGAGAAAGTCAAGAAGAATCCCAAAAATCTGCTTGCACTTGCCGAAATGGCAGAGGGTGTCATGTATAGTGACACAGCCCACATAGTGTGTGACGAAGTCTATTATCCGTTTGCAAAGGCTGTTGCCGACAATAAGAAGATTAAATCGGCAGAGAAAGCCCGCTTTGTCGCTCATGCCCGTATTTTAGGCGGTTCGCAGGTAGGAATGACAGCTCCCGATTTTACTTATACATCGCCCGACGGCACTACTCACAAATTCAGCGAGCTTGCACCCAGTTATGTGATACTGTTCTTCAATGACCCAGACTGTGCCGATTGTATGATGGCCCGAGTACGACTCGCAGCCGATTATAATATAAATCAGTTCATTAAGCGTGGTCAGCTCAATATCGTGAGCATCTATCCCGGTGATCCTACCGACGAGGAGTGGATTGAAGGTTCAAAAAGACTTCCCGATAACTGGATTGCCGGAGCGAGCTCTGAGGTCGACCAGTTGTATGACATGCGACGTCAACCAGTTATTTACTATCTGAACACCAAGCACAACATACTTTCAAAGTCGATGACAGTCGACCAGTTGCTCAACGCTTTCAGGGAGATTAACACTCGCCAGAATGCTGCTCAGTAATTATTGAATTCATGAAGATAGCAGCTTTAATATCAGGCGGCGTTGACAGTGCTGTTGCAGTACATTTACTGAAAGAGCAAGGTCATGACCTCCATCTGTTCTATATTCGTATAGGGCTTGATACCGACGAGGGATACTGCTCGGCCGAGGAGGATATCGAAATGTGCAGCCTTATAGCCAAGCGATATGGTCTCCCGCTTGATGTTGTTTCTCTCCATCAGGAATACTGGGATAACGTCATGGAGTATGCACTACGCACTGTTAAGGAAGGCCTCACGCCCAACCCCGACATCATGTGTAACAAAATGATAAAGTTCGGGTATTTTGAGCAGCGTTGGGGCAAGGACTTTGATCTTACCGCTACCGGGCATTATGCATCGACAGTGGTTGAAAACGGTTATAAATGGCTTGCAACGGCCGTCGACCCGGTTAAAGACCAAACCGACTTTCTTGCCAGAATTTCTTATGACCAATTGTCACACTTGACATTTCCTCTGGGCGAACTCCCCAAATCGAGAGTACGCGAGATAGCAGTCGAGGCCAATATGCCTAACGCTTATCGAAAAGACAGTCAAGGAATTTGCTTCCTGGGTAAGATCAATTACAATGATTTTATAGCGCGCCATCTTGGTGAAAAACCCGGTGCTATCATAGAGCTGGAAACCGGTCGTAAACTTGGCACTCATCGTGGATACTGGTTTCACACCATCGGGCAGCGCAAAGGCCTAGGACTGAGCGGTGGACCATGGTATGTTGTAAAAAAGAATGTCCGTGACAATGTTATATATGTAAGTCAGGGATACAGCACCGAAAAGCAGTATGGCAATCGCCTACATCTTGCTGAAATGCATTTTATTACTACCGACCCCTGGAATGGCGCAACATATCCGGTGGAGATTTGTTTTAAAAATAGGCATTCACCCGATTTCAATCACGCGACGCTCACAAAAGTCGGTGATTCTGAATATATTGTCGAGTCGACCAATAAGATTCAAGGAATAGCACCCGGACAGTTTGGTGTCATTTACGACAAGGATGCGAGAATTTGTTATGGTAGCGGTATCATTACCGGACAAAAAGTAAAATAGTATTAAATGGACGATAGAATTAAATTGCGTATCATGGGGCTATCCTATAGCCAATTACAATCGGGAGCCTATGCTTTGATTCTCGCGCAGGTTGACGGTCCCTACCGCATACCGGTTGTGATAGGAGCGCCAGAGGCACAGTCGATTGCCATCAAGATGGAGGGAATCACCCCACCCCGGCCCATGACGCATGACCTCTTCACAAGCTTTGCACATGCTTTTGGTGTAAAACTTAAAGAAGTTTTCATCTATAAATTTGAAGACGGAATTTTCTCGTCCGAACTCACTTTTACCGACGGTGACCGCACTGTCGTTCTCGATTCCAGAACATCTGATGCTATTGCAATCGCGATACGTACTAAATCGCCCATTTTCACAACCAAGGAAATTCTCGACGAGACCGGATTCATTCTCGAGGGAGAAAACACGGCGACAGATGACACCGCGACTGAAGTTGAAGAAATCAGTGAACCCCGCATAGAAAATTACGCGATAGAAGAGCTTGAGCGAATGCTTGAGCGTCTTATCGAGCAGGAGAACTATGAGGAAGCTGCACGCATCAAACAGTTAATCGATAAAAAACAAAACTTGAAATAATTTACCATGAAAGCTATTAAGTCACGTCTGGCATTGATGAACTTCCTGGAGTTTGCTATCTGGGGAGCTTATCTTACCTGTATGGGTAATTACCTTGGCCGCGTAGGAATGGGCGATGAGATTGCCTGGTTTTATGCGATACAGGGTATAGTATCAATCTTTATGCCCACTATCATGGGCATTGTGGCCGACAAACTCATACAGCCGCAGCGACTCTTGGGTATCTGCCACTTTGTTGCAGGAGCATCTATGATTGCTCTTTGCTGTCTTGGAATGTATGCCGAGACGCTTCCCGATTTCCAGGCGCAGTTGAAAGCAGCGGCGACATCGGATGTGCAGCCCGAATTCCCATACATGGCTCTATTCATAGGTATTTATACCCTCAGTGTGGCTTTCTATATGCCTACGCTTGCATTGTCCAACACCGTGGCATTTTCGGTACTGAGACGTGGTAATTTCGATACCGTAAAGGATTTCCCGCCCATACGCGTTCTTGGAACTGTAGGTTTCATCGTAACGATGTGGATTGTTAACTGCACGACATTCGAAAACGGCCATCTTGGATTCACATTCGGGTCAAGCGACTTTAAATTCCAATACACCTACATGCAGTTTATGGTGTCGGGAATACTCGGAGTCATTCTTGCCATCTATTGTTTCACACTGCCCAATTGTCCTCTTGTACCAAAACCCAAGCAATCGCTCGCCGAACAGCTCGGACTCAGCGCTTTCAAACTTTTCAAGCGCCGTCGCATGGCTATGTTCTTCCTGTTCTCGATGCTCCTTGGCATGTCTCTGCAGGTTACCAACGGCTTTGCAGGCCCCTTCCTTACAAGCTTCAAGAGTAGCCCTGTCGCAGAGATAGCCAACAGTTTTGCCGCCAACAATGCTACGATGCTCGTTTCAGTATCGCAGATAAGTGAGGCGCTGTGCATTCTGCTCATTCCATTCTTCCTAAAACGATTTGGAATCAAGACCGTAATGCTTATGGCAATGTCGGCATGGGTACTCCGATTTGGATTTTTCGGCATCGGCTCTCCCCTCTTCCCCGGCGTAATACTTCTGTTCCTGTCGTGCATCGTATATGGTATAGCATTTGATTTCTTCAATGTATCGGGCGGACTATATGTCGATAAGGAATGTGACCCGTCGATTAAGGCTTCGGCGCAGGGATTGTTTATGCTCATGACCAACGGTCTTGGTGCCACAATCGGTACACTGTCGGCCGGTGCAGTCGTGAATCATTTCTGTCACTGGGAAAACGATGTACTCGTAGGAGACTGGGAGTCGGCATGGCTTATCTTTGCAAGTTATGCACTTGTTGTCGCAGTGCTGTTTTTCCTCCTCTTTAAGGATAATAAGACCAAGGAATCGGCTACTGTTTCTGAAGCTGTTTCGGCCGATGATCCCGACGGATTTATTAATGATAAAGCATAATCATGATTCAGTTTTTCGCACCCGATATAGAACGTACACTATCACTACCCGAGAGTGACTCTCAGCACTGTGTCAGAGTGCTGAGACGTCGCCCCGGTGACATTGTAGAAGTAATTGACGGTTGCGGAAATACCTATACATGCCGTCTCGTCGATGCCCACTCCAAGCATGCATCGGTCGAGATTATCGAAAAACGAGTTCAACCATTGCCGTGGAATTACAATATTACAATAGCCGTGGCACCGACCAAACTGATGGACCGTATGGAATGGATGGTTGAAAAGCTTGTGGAGCTTGGTGTCAACCGTATAGTGCCATTGCTATGTGAGCACTCGGAACGTAAAGAAATTAAAACTGAGCGTCTCGAGAAGATTGCTGTTTCGGCCATGAAACAGTCTCTCAAGGCCACGATGCCGATTATTGACCCGATGACGCCAATAAAAGAATTTGCGTCATCACTGGATAACGACGTGGATAAATTCGTAGCCTATTGCGACAAAACGATTGAGCGAGTTTTGTTGTCACAGGCAATCGAACAAAACAGAGACACAGTTGTTTTAATTGGACCGGAAGGTGATTTTTCTCCTTCAGAGATTGAAATGCTTCTCGGCAACGGATTCAAGCCGGTATCACTGGGCGATTGTCGCCTGCGCACCGAGACAGCAGCAGTCAATGCTTGTGACACAATACACATAGTCAATCAATTAAAACTTTAACAGATATAATTCCTCACATTTAACAGACATTCAATATTCATCATATATGACTACAATAGATTATTTAAAGTCATCACAATCAAATAACTTCTTCCTTCTTGCCGGCCCTTGCGTAATCGAGGGCGAAGGCATGGCTATGGATATTGCCGGAAAGGTTCTTGAAACTGCCGGCAAGCTCAACATTCCGTATGTTTTCAAAGGAAGCTATCGTAAAGCCAACCGTTCACGTCTCGATTCGTTTACAGGAATCGGCGACATACAGGCTCTTGAAATATTAAAAAAGGTAAGAGATACATTCGGTGTACCTGTCGTTACTGACATACATACTCCGGCCGAGGCCGAGATGGCAGCTGCCTATGTTGACATATTACAGATTCCCGCATTCCTGTGCCGTCAGACCGATCTGCTTATCGCTGCAGCAAAGACCGGGAAACTTGTCAATATAAAGAAAGGCCAGTTCCTTTCTCCCGAGGCAATGAAATATGCCGTTCAAAAGGTTCGCGATGCCGGGAACAATCAGGTTGCCATAACAGAGCGCGGTGTAACATTCGGTTATGGAGATCTCGTAGTAGATTATAGAGGAATCCCTGTAATGCAGGCTAATGATTGCCCCGTGATTCTTGACGTTACCCATTCGTTACAGCAGCCTAATCAATCGTCGGGTGTAACCGGCGGACGCCCGGAGCTTATCGAGACTATCGCACGCGCAGGTATCGCAGTGGGTGCCGACGGTATATTTATAGAAACTCACCAAAATCCTGCAGTTGCCAAAAGCGACGGCGCCAATATGCTTCGCCTTGACCTCCTGCCTTCGCTTCTTGAGCATCTTACCGAACTGCGTATGACTATTAATAAATTCTAAAAAAACACACATTTAAAGATAACGTATATGAAAATCAAGTATATATTTGCCTCGACCCTGCTGGCATGCTCACTGAGTTCTTTTGCACAAACTCCTGCCGACAATCCCATTACTAAGGCAATGATGGAGGTCTACCAGCAGGAGCTTGAAGCTGATCCACAGAATTATGAGGTGTATTTCCGTCGTGCCAACGAGTATTACAATCTGTCGCAATATCTCCGTGCACTTTCTGACGTCAACGAGGCAATCAAATACACTCCTGCAACAGATACAGACTTGCTGTTTCAGGAACATACATTGCGTGCCAATATCTATCTGATGACCGATAAGGCCGAAGAAGCTCTGGCCGACTTGACACGTGCCTGCCAGCTTGACCCGACTTCGCTAACATCAATATATTTAAAAGCCAATACCGAGTATGAACTCGGACACTATGCCGATGCCAAAGCTGATTTTGCCAAGCTCCAGCGAGCCGATCAGCGTAATCTTGAAGCACTATTCGGTTTGGCCAAAATTGCGGTAAAAGAGAACAATCTCGGTCTTGCAAATGAATATGTTGACCGCGCTATTGCTTTCGAACCATCCAACAGCGTTGCCTATCTGCAGCGTGCCAATGTAAGGCAGTTGATGGGTAACAATACAGGTGCCGTCGATGATCTTATTGTAGCTATCAGTATTGACAAAGATAACTCCGTGGCTCTTTCTCGCCTTGTAGCGATGAGCAACGATGACTATAATGCCGTTATTACCGGTCTCACATCAGCCATGCAACAGGCTCCGGCTGTAGGCATGTTCGTCTATCTGCGTGCCGTAATCGCGATGTCACACTATCGCTATAAAGCCGCAATCGATGACTTCCACATGATTATCGACGAGAATCTTTATAACTATCACGGTATATATGGTTCACTCGCACAGTGCTACTATGGTCTCGGAAAATACCAGGAGGCTTTGACCGAAATCAATCAGGCCATGTCGATGACAACCGATAATGGTGCATACTATATTACAAGAGCTAAAATTCGCCGCGCCATGGGTGACTATGACCGTGCGCTCGAGTCTGCGACATCAGCTCTTGACAAACTGCCATCTTCACCGGCTGCTATGGTCGAGAAAGGTCTATGTTTCAAGAGTCTCAAGCAGTATTCCGATGCTTCTTCACTTTTTGGCGAAGCTATTATGGATGAACCTGATAACGCTCTGAATTATCTCCTGCGTGCCAATCTATTGACAAACAACCTTAAAGAGACCGGCGCTGCGCGCAATCTTTATCAGCGAGTCATTGACCTCGATTATCCCGATAATGTTGTTAAAAGCTTTAAAGGCTTTGCAATGTTGGCTCTTAGCCGCAAGGCCGACGCCATTTCGTGGATAGAGTCGATTTTGACTGATGTCAAGGATATCGACGGCTCGCTCAACTACTACGCTGCTTGCCTCTATGCCCAGATGGATAATAAGACCAAAGCGTTTGAATGTATGGAGAGGTCGCTTGAAAACGGATATGCCGACTATTATAACTGGACTCTTAACGACGACAGTTCGGTATCGGTAGCTCCACTGCGCAATGAGCCTCAGTTCAAGGCACTTCTCGACCGGTATAATTATCTTTTCAATTAAAAATATTTAATAACCAATCATATCACATTATCTCACAATGAGTCAATTAGCATCCAAGTACAATCCTGCCGAGGTAGAAGAGAAATGGTACGAGTATTGGGAAAACAACAAGCTTTTTCATTCAGAGCCCGATGCTCGTGAACCGTATACAATAGTTATTCCCCCTCCAAATGTAACCGGAGTGCTCCACATGGGCCACATGTTGAACAATACTCTCCAGGACATATTGGTGCGCCGTGCACGTATGCAAGGCAAAAATGCACTTTGGGTTCCCGGCACCGACCATGCCTCAATAGCTACCGAGACCAAAGTCATCAATAAACTCGCCCAGGAGGGTATCAAGAAAACCGACCTTACGAGAGAACAGTTCCTTGAGCACGCCTGGGAATGGACACGCAAGCATGGTGGTATCATTCTTCAGCAGCTTCGTAAGCTCGGAGCTTCATGTGACTGGGACCGCACAGCCTTCACGATGGACGAACTTCGTTCCGAGAGCGTTACCAAAGTATTCTGTGATCTGTATGATAAGGGCTTGATTTATCGAGGCCTTCGCATGGTTAACTGGGACCCCAAGAACCTCACTGCCATTTCTGACGATGAAGTCAACTACGTAGAAGAGCATTCGAAGCTTTACTACCTTCGTTATTATGTTGCCAATGATCCCGAAGGTCGTTATGCCGTTGTCGCAACAACTCGTCCCGAAACTATTATGGGTGATACTGCAATGTGTATCAACCCCAAAGATCCAAAGAACGAGTGGCTGAAAGGCAAGCGCGTCATCGTACCTCTCGTGGGTCGTGAAATCCCGGTTATCGAAGATCGTTACGTCGAAATTGAGTTCGGTACAGGCTGTCTTAAGGTGACTCCTGCCCATGATAAGAATGACTACATGCTTGGCAAGACTCACAACCTTGAGACAATCGATATATTCAACCCCGATGCTACTCTTAACGAGAACGGAGGTGCATACGCTGGTATGGACCGCTTTGAATGTCGTGAAAAAATTGCTGTTGACCTCCGGAATGCCGGACTCATGGAGAAGGTTGAGGACTATACAAACAAAGTGGGTTTCTCGGAGCGCACAAAGGTTGCGATCGAGCCTCGCTTGTCACTGCAGTGGTTCATTAACATGAAGCATTTCGCCAATATCTCATTGGCTCCGGTAATGAATGACGAGATAAAGTTTGTTCCCGAAAAATACAAAACAACCTATCGTGTATGGCTTGAAAACATTCAGGACTGGTGTATAAGCCGTCAGCTTTGGTGGGGTCACAGAATCCCTGCGTACTACTACGAGGCTGCCGATGGAGAGACTAAGATAGTAGTTGCTCCGACAAAGGAGGAGGCTCTTGAAAAGGCTCGCAAAGAATCGGGCCGAGATCTTGGAATCGATGATCTTCGCCAGGATGAAGACGCGCTTGACACGTGGTTCTCATCATGGCTTTGGCCCATTACTCTTTTCAACGGAATACTCGACCCGGGTAATAAAGAAATTAACTACTACTACCCCACTTCGACACTTGTAACCGGACCCGATATCATTTTCTTCTGGGTTGCACGCATGATAATGGCCGGATATGAGTACGTCGGAAAGATGCCGTTTGAGAACGTGTACTTCACAGGCATCGTACGAGACAAGATTGGCCGTAAAATGTCAAAATCTCTCGGTAACTCGCCCGACCCGCTCGAGCTTATCGCAACATACGGTGCCGATGGTGTGCGTATGGGCATGATGCTTGCAGCCCCTGCCGGAAATGATATCATGTTTGACGACAAACTTTGTGAGCAGGGCCGTAATTTCTGCAACAAGATATGGAATGCTTTCCGTCTCGTCGACGGCTGGGAGGTAGTTGAAGGCCAATCATCACCCGAAGCAAAAGCAGCTATTGAATGGTTCGAAGAAAAATTGTCTCAGACAATCGCCGAGGTCAACGACTCGATGGATAAATTCCGTGTTTCGGAGGCGCTCATGGCTATCTATAAGCTTTTCTGGGATGAGTTCTCGTCGTGGTATCTTGAAATGGTGAAACCTGCCTATGGCACACCCATCGACAGCGAGACACTGAAGGCTACAAAGAATTATTTTGATGCACTTCTGCGTCTGTTGCATCCCTTCATGCCTTTCATTACCGAGGAACTTTGGCAGCATCTTGACGATCGCCGCGAAGGAGAGTCAATAATGTATGCTCCGCTGCCCGAGCCCAAGGCTGTCGACGAAAAGTGCATCAAGGATATGGAGCTCGCAAAGGAAATCATTACGGGTGTAAGAGCCGTAAGAGCTTCCAAGAATATCGCTATGCGCGAAGCATTGACTCTCAATATAGTGGGTGATACAGCTGCACCTTTTGAGGCAATTGTAAAAAAACTTGCTGTGCTCGATAATGTAGTAGTTAATGCCGAAAAGAATCCGGCTGCAGCTTCATTCCTCGTTGGCACCACCGAGTTTAATATTCCTCTCGACAATAATATTGATGTTGCCGAGGAGATTGCCCGTCTTGAAAAGGAACTTGCCTACAACGAGGGTTTTCTTGCAAGTGTCATGAAAAAACTTGGCAATGAGCGCTTCGTTAATAACGCGCCTGCACAGGTTGTAGAAGTCGAGCGTAAGAAACAGGCCGATGCCGAGTCTAAGATTGCTAATATTAAAGCAACATTAGCAGCGCTCAAATCATGATCAGGAATCTGATAGCCGCATTAATATTTTTGATGCCTTTGGCCCTGCAGGCCAAGGGCATCAATTATAATCTGGTACCTGTTGATACAGCCTATAGCGCTACATCGGTAAATGTGGCGTATAGGTCAATTCGGGTGCTGAAATCTTTGTAACGGCCATATTGCAC
>CANDNO010000019.1 GCA_947386115.1 uncultured Muribaculaceae bacterium | reverse complement strand
TGCATCGGCAAATAACTAATTCGCCCACTCGAAAAGTGGCATGAAGACAGCGCCAACGCTTTCGGGAAGTTCTACCGCGATTCCCTCCGCCGCGCCCACTGGCCCAACCGCCTATACGAAGATCCCGAATAACCACAACTATACTCTATATCAAGTGCATAATTAGTCAGATGTATAGTTTTTTCTATGACATTTTCCTTCCTTGAATCATAGAAATCTCGGAAATAATAGTTGACTTTGCAAATAACATCAAAGTATTATCACATGCCAGCAAACAATATAGCTACTCCAACAGAACGAATAAACAGACTAAAAGTAGTTTTAGTTGAGCAAAATCGAACAGGCAAATGGCTCGCGGAGCAATTAGGCAAAAATGAAGCGACCGTTTCCAGATGGTGCTCCAATGCGGCTCAGCCGTCGCTCGAAATGTTGGTTAAAATTGCAGATATTCTTAATGTTAACCCTCGTCCATTAATTAATGACGGTAAAAACGATTGAACATGGCGAACGAACGAATAACCGAGGATATAGTCCGCAGTCATTTCAAAGATGATGCTTTATTTAAATCTATTAAATGGGAGGAACAAAAATCTGCTATTAAACGCGTTCAAGAACTTTTGAAAGGCGAATCAAAAGGGAAAGGCAAAGGTAATGGTTGCCCCGAATTCATTCTTTCGTTCCCGACCAACAGCAGTTATATTATTGTTATAGAATGTAAAGCAAAAACTGCAGACCATCAGAGCACCAACCGAGATAATGCTGTGAAATATGCTGTTGATGGAGTCCTTCATTATGCTAAAGCCCTATCTAAGGAATATAATGTTATTGCTATAGCGGTAAGTGGCCAGAATAATACGGAGTTATTAGTTAGCCATTTCTATTGGAAAAGAGGGGCAAGCAATTACTCTGAACTTGATGACAAAGGATTGTTAGCAATTGATGATTACATGCAAGTATTTGCCGACCAATTCTTCATCAGTGATTTCTATACGCGAGATATTGCATATAAAGCGCAATATCTAAATGAAGAATTCAACAACTTTACAATACCTGAGTATAAGCGATGCACAATGATAAGTGCTATGCTATTAGCTCTTATTAGCTCTAAGTTTCAAAATGAATATGAAGCAGAAGAATCCAATATATCCTTAGGACAATCGCTACTAGCAGCCATAGATCATGTTTTTGACGCAGAAGCTGATATGGTGCGCAATAAGACGGTACTCATGAGAGAATTTGAAACCATTCTAAATGAGCCAATATTAACTCAGACTTCAATTAAAAACAAGAAAGCAAAGAAAGAGGAATTTTCATTGACGGTTCTTAAAGAGTTTATTACATATCTAAAACGATATGTTTATCCTCTCATTAGCCATTCAAATATCGGTTATGACGTTCTTGGTAGATTCTATATTGAGTTTATCCGTTATGCAGCTAGTGAACAAAAATCTGGTCTGGTTTTAACACCTGCTCACATTACTGAATTATTTTGCGATCTTGGAGAGCTATCAATCACCGATATTGTGTACGACCCATGTTGTGGTACTGGTGGATTTTTAGTAGCTGCAATGCAACGGATGTTTAAACTTGCTGGCAACAATTCGAAACTGAGAGAGCATATTCGCAAACATCAACTTTGTGGTTGTGAAGTTAGGTCTGATATATTTTCATATGCTTGCTCTAGTATGCGTTTTCGTGGAGATGGAAAATCAAATATCTACAAAGGCAGTTGTTTTAACTATTCACGAAGCATAAGTGATAATAACAAACCAACAATTTCGTTTCTAAATCCACCATATGATGTCGGTACAACTGCTCAGTTAGAGTTTATCGAACATTCGTTATCTGTGTTGAATCCGCAATCACATGGCCGAGTTGTCGCTATAGTCCAAATGAGTTGTGCGACTAAAAATGAGAGCGATTTAATAGCCGTTAAAGAACGACTTCTTAATCGCCATCATCTTAAAGCTGTCATCTCAATGCCAGATGATCTCTTTTATCCAGTTGGCGTGGTAACGTGTATTATGGTTTTTGAAGCTAACAAACCAAATACAGGACGCAAGACCTGGTTTGGCTTCTTTAAAGATGATGGATTTCTAAAACGAAAACATATTGGAAGAATTGATTCGCGACATCAATATGCCACACTGAAAGAACGGCTACTATCTGCTTATAGGAATCTTGAGGAGATACCGGGATTTTCTGTAAGAAAAGAAATCATCGGTGCAGACGAATGGTGTGCTGAAGCATATATGGAAACCGACTATTCGGCATTAAGTACCGAGATTTTTGATTCTAAAATTCGTTCTTATTGTGCATATAAAATAACTAGTCAACTTCCTATATCAAATTGTGATTTATCCCCTATTATTAAAGGGAACGCCATATCTATTGATACGTCAAAATGGAAATACTTTCGATTTGATGAGATATTTTATATAAAAAAGGGGTTTTACAACAAAAAGCCGGATCATGTACCAAATGGTAATATTCCATTTATTGGGGCTACAGATACGAATATTAAGTCCAATAGTATTACGGTCTCAAATAACGGTTCAATAGGTTTTGCCTTTTATCAGCCAATTCCATATACCTGTACTCATGATGTAAATCCTTTGTATCTGAAAAATCACAAGTTAAACCCATATATTGCAATGTTCTTATGTGCTATTATTGAACTGGATAAATACAGATGGACATATGGCAGAAAATGGAGGCCTGCTCGTATGCCGGATTCTCTAATTAAACTTCCAGTTACAGATAATAACACTCCCGACTGGGATTACATGGAATTATTTATAAAAACTAAGCCCTATAGTAAATTACTCTAATTTATAATTCAAACAAATAATATGATAATGAGTCCTCTTGAACAATATTATATTGACTCTGAAGATGTACAGTTTGCTGAAAATCAACCTATTGTAGAGTCTGATGCTGATGCTGAACAGAGTCCTTCGTCTGAAGAAAAACGTGAATTATTAAAGAAGACTAAGATTGTTAAGCAAACGTGGTCTATTCAGGAGATTTATCAGAAAATTAAATCAATGCGTTTGAAACTATCTCCTGATTATCAAAGAAATGAAATCTGGCAGAACGATAAAAACACTGCTTTTATCGAATCTCTCTATATGGGCATTATTGTTCCACCAATATATGTAGTAGAAATACCTGGAGCAGATATATTAGAAGATAGCACATATGAAGTTGTTGATGGAAAGCAAAGATTAACAGCGATTAATAAGTTCTTAACAAATCAATATCAGCTTACAAAGAAAGCATTAGAATATTATCGAGATTGGTTTGGAGGTAAATCATATTTGGAAATTAGAGATAATCATCCAGATATGACTTCTGAAATGCTTTCTTCTGTTTTGGACATATATGTTATTACTGCTAATTCTCCTGAGTTTACTAAATATGATATTTTTTCAAGACTAAATAAAGGCGCTGAAAAGCTTAAGGTAAATGAAATTAGAAAAGCGATTTATCGTTCTAATTTATTACTAATAATTGATAAATTCGTAGATTCTTATACTCATTCCGAAAATACAGAACGCATAGAAGAATACAAACGTGTATTTACTGCCAATGACATAAAAAGATATGATGATTATGGCAGATTTTACTCTAGCATTGCCTTCTGTACTCAATCCGATTTGGAAGAATGAATTGTAAGGAATTATAATTCTCGCCCTAGAGATATGATTAATATGGTTCTACAAAATGCTCAGAATAATACTATTGGACTATAAGAATCTCAAGTAATGCATATTCTTAACATGACATTCCAGCTAAAAAAGAATTATCTGAAAATTGATGGTATTGACTATATTATTAATTCGTGCATCCCGTTTTATGAACAAGAGGAACTTGTTTTAACTAAAATGGAAGATATAATTAAGGACTCTGTTATAACGAATTCCCTTAAAAAATCTCCAGCTACTACTAGTAATGTAAATCTGAGACTATCTCGAGTTAAAGCAATCTTATCTGAATAATGGATGCAAAAGAGCACATAATACTGCAATGCAAATCAGTTTTAATGGTTCAATTTATATCCAATTTTGCCAAATTGGAGAAAGTAATCATCCATTTATTTCAAAATTTTATATACAATACAGAACATAGACATAAGAGTAAACTATATTTTATGTATGGATGTACTGTTGGTAATGAGATTTTTTACGATATTGAGCGCGAATGTCTATCGTTAATTGCAATTAGGAAATATGATGATAACGAACTGTTTAAATCATTAAAACTAAATAAAATAATAAAATTTGATAAGAAAGAACGCATTGTTGAGGTATTCAAGAATAACATTGAATCCGTACAGAAAAAGAGCTTAGTATTTCCTTTTCATGATTGCATATTGAAATTGATATCTATGCGAAACAAGTTAGCCCATGAATTGGATAAAATCAATTATAAGGACTCTGATATAATCGAAACGCTTTCCATTGAAACAATAAAAAGATTTCCATTTGAATGGTCTGATGGATGGGATTTTGAGATATTTGACAATGACTGTATATTGCTGTACAGCAATATAATTTATCTTAATGTGGTGCTAACATCTATAACAACTAAATCATAATATATATATAGTATTTGGCGTATTTATCTATATGGCTAAATGTGTTGCCTTTCGAATATATGAACAGAATAATTATAATTGGAAATGGTTTTGACTTGGCTCATGGTCTTCCAACAAGGTACGAAGATTTTATTAACTGGTATTGGGAGCAATGTGGACAAAAATTGAGGTTATGCTCAGATAAAGTCGTACAAGATACGTTCTGTTCATTTACTCTGAAAGAGGGTATTGGACTTGCGGGATGGTATCTCGTATGGTCATATCGTTACCAAATTCGATTAAAACAATACAGCAATAGAGATTTAACTGAATTTGCAATTAGAGATAAGGAGATGTGTGATTTTAAAATTCACAGTGTCTTTTTCTCTCGAATTTATAAAGCTATAGAATCTAAAGGTTGGGTAGACATTGAAAGAGAATACTATGATTTATTACGTGAAGTTGTTTTAAAACCTGAGGAGTGTGATTACACAATATCTGAGGTAAATAATCACTTGCGATATCTTCAAGAATTATTGACGCAATATCTTACGTCCATTACAAATGTCGCAATAAGTTGCGATGATCAAATACGATGACAGATTTATGGAAGCTTACGCAAGAATGACATTAGCATTTCACAGCTTCCAGCGTATTATGAATATATAGATTATCTCATTAATCATGCTGATGACGAATATCAAAAGTTATTATATCGATATGGTATTGATAGTCCGAACCGTTATTTTCTTACGGAGGAAATTAAGAAACTACGACAGTTTTCTAACCCCACAGAGATTGAGGAAGTATATTTGAGTGATCTGATTCTACCTGCCAGCATCATGCTCCTTAATTTTAATTATTCTGTAATTGCTGATCAGTATGGAAATATAAAAGTCGCGACGTTGAATCATATTCATGGAGGCTTAAACAATCCTAATAGTATCATATTTGGATATGGCGATGAACTTGATGATGATTATAAAGAATTCCTTAAGCAAACTGATAAAGAGTGTCTAAAGAATATCAAATCAATCAAGTACTTAGAACCAAACATGTATCGGAATCTACTACTATTTATTGAATCTGAGCCCTATCAGATATATATTATGGGACATTCTTGTGGTAATTCCGATAGGACTCTTTTAAATACATTATTTGAGCACAAAAATTGTGGTTCAATAAAGCCATACTATTATCAGAAAGAGGATGGTTCAGACAATTATTTGGATATTGTGCAGAATATTTGTCGTAATTTTACGGATATGAAGCTAATGCGAGACCGTGTAGTAAACAAAACATTTTGCGAACCTTTACCACAAGTTAAGCCCAATGTCCGAATTTGACGAGTATATAGTCCACGGAGAACCGGGGCTGAGGGAGAAGGCTGATGCATGGCAAACGGCAATTGGTCTTCAGGATGTGGATGGGTTGAAAGTATCTCCCTATCTGCTCGACACTGCGCGTAAACACATTGAAGGTGATCACCATTGATGAAGCTCGTGAACGCATCAAGGTGTACTATGAGACTAAGTCAGGGCATGATGCCATAGATGAGGAGGGAGACAAGGTTTCTGCCAATATTGCGAAGATTATCATGGAGCCGTCTTTTGCGTTCTCACTTATTGGTCTGACTTCCATTCATCGCCGTATATTTGAGGTTCGTTTCAAGTTCTCCGGGCAACTCAGAATTGTAGAATTGTCAAAAAAGGAATGGGTGTTGAGTGGAGAGGCTTCGGTTTCATATCAGCCCTCTTTTGACCTTCGTAATGCCATTGAGCATGATTTAGCTGAAGAGAATGGATATGATTATGCCGGAAAACCTATTTCTGAGGTTATTCGGCATTTGGCTCGTTTTACAGCTGATTTGTGGCAGATACATCCATTCAGAGAGGGCAATACTCGCACGATTGCTGTTTTCCTGATAAAGTACCTTCGCTCAATGAGGATTCTGGCAACTAATGATATGTTTAAGGAACAATCGTGGTATTTCCGCAATGCCCCTGTGTGCATCATATAAAGGGATAAACATTACTCCTACAACCGAATTTGTTGAGCGATTCCTCCGCAATGTAATTCTCGGCGAAAAGAATGAACTCCGCAATCGCGATATGCTTGTGGGCGCATCACTCCCTAAATCTACTATCCAAAGTGCAACCGAAGATAGTTCAAAGAGCAAAATTTGCACTTTGGAAGACACTGCTGTGCTTCGTTGCATAGAAAACAATCCTAAAATGACACAAAAGGAAATGGCAGCAGCCATCCGTAAGTCAGAACGCACAGGTCTATAATCTCATCACTCGTCGAAAAAGGCATAATAATTCGTCGCAACGGCTGGTGTGAAATAGTTACACCCATTTAGATAAATCAAAACTGCGACCAAACTCGTCATACAAACGGGTTTAGTCGCAGATTTTGTTAACTGTTACGATTCAAGCTGTTCACGTATGTCTCTTTTGGTATCACGCTTGAAGTTGAGGCGGTTGTATCTTTCGCCGGAGCACATCTCGCAACTACACGGTTTTCCGGTAGTGCGATATGCCTGACACCATTTTACTTTGCGGAGTTCTTTCCAAGTTGCCGCTTCTTGCTTTGGCCCATGCGGGCCAAACTCAACATACACTGGGGCAAATGCCCGAAAAATAGTGCGTAAATGATTACGCCACACGCGTTTCTTTTGAATGCGTCGCCACGCACGAGTTGATGTTCTGTCCATCGTCACGTTCAATTATTGATTTCTGGAACGTGATGTTTACAGAGGTCATAATACTTTTTTTATTCATAAGTGTCATTTTTTTAGTCTAATATGCAATAGTTGTGCCAAGGTGGCTGATGTCATATTTCAATGACGGCAGACTCGTTGAAGTCTTGACCACAGCGTTAAAAGGATGAAATCAACATTATCAATCCTGACAACCTTATTGTGTAATTTCCAATATTTGGCCAATTATCTCGGTTTGATTTCGAATTGTTTTTCTTAAGGTTAACAACTTTATTTCAAATTAAAAAAGTATTTTTTAATGTATGGGGCTTGATTGTTGTGTATGTTATGGATTAAATTTGCACCATGAATAACAAAAAGATAAAGCTGAGAATAGATGAAGGTAGCGTTGTGGATGCTCAGGCTCCGATGATTATATCGGCAAGTCGTGCTACTGATATTCCGGTGTTCTACTCTCGGTGGTTTTTCAATCGTCTCAGCAAAGGGTATGTAAGATGGCGTAATCCATACAATGGCAAAGTTTCGTACGTGTCTTTTGCAAATACCAAATTTATAATATTCTGGTCGAAGAATCCTGCACCATTATTACCGTTTTTGCCAATCTTGAAGCAAAAAGGGATTGGATGTTATATCCAATATACACTTAACGACTACGAATCCGAAGGACTGGAACCAAATGTCCCTCCGATTATTGAACGAATAGAAACTTTTAAGCGATTGGTTGATGGGCTGGGCCCCGGTTCGGTAGTGTGGAGGTTCGATCCTCTTATTCTTACAGATGATATATCGGCAGACAAGTTACTGCATAAAATATGTAAAATTGCAAACCATCTACATGGATATACAGAAAAACTCGTTTTTAGTTTTGCCGATATCTCTACATACCGAAAAGTAGGTCGAAACCTCACTGATGCCGGAGTTAACTATCAAGAATGGACAGAAGAGGCTATGATGGATTTCGCTCGTAGTCTTTCATCGCTTAATCTTGGTATTGAGCTCACCACATGCGCAGAGAAAGTTGACTTGTCACAGTTTGGGACCGGTCACAACCGATGTATCGACCCTGAACTGATATTCCGAATAAAACCGGAGCTCAAATCCGCATTTAGTAATCTTAAAAATGATAAAGGGCAGCGTGCTCTTTGCGGATGCATTACAGCAAAGGATATCGGTGCGTATAACACCTGTCCGCATGGCTGTGTATATTGTTATGCCAATGCCAGCCCTTATTCTGTCAGGCAAAATTTTATCCGTCATAAACAAGCCCCTGATAACGACTCAATAATTTAAAAACATTACTACACTGAATGTGGAGATGTGTGTTTGAGAATCGCATTATTATCGTTACTTTTGCGTTATGTCACTCGGGTTGTGCTTGATGATGGGCTGCCGGGGGAGATGTATGTGATGGTATGGGGCGGCGTGGCTCTCGAGGTTTTCGACTCGGTAGTCTTGCTCTGCTTAAGTTAAGGAGGATAATCGGTACGCACTAAAAATGGAATATATCAAGCCTTTCATAAAGAAGTATTCAAACGTTGATGATTTGCTGCAAGGCAGTGAGTTAAGTCGTTCTTTTTACAACGATGGGGTAGAACTGTCGGTGAGCGATTTGCTAAATATGGAGTTTGTCTGTATCGTTGGCGAACCGGGTGTGGGCAAGAGCAGGCTGATTAAAGAAATGAAACATCAGATACCCGATAAGTATCACTTCATAGATGCAAGAGATTTTGTGTTGGATTCTATTGCTGACGGGAAGGAATATTATATTATTGATGCTCTGGACGAAGTTCCGGAAAACCAATTCTTTCATAAACTGCAATCGATAAGGGATTTAAAACAAGCTAATCCGACACTGAAAATAGTTTTTTCCTGTAGAAAGCACTATGTGGCTTCTTATGTTAATCATTTTGCGTCTATAAAGGGTATTTCTTTCATCGAGATATCCAAGCTGACCAACGAACAGGTTGATAAGGCTATAGAAAACTGCTCACCAGCAACGAGAGATAGCGTTTCCCGCAACCCTAAACTCAAGGCGCTTTTAAGAATACCTCGTTATCTCTGTTTTATGTTGCAGAGTGAAGAACAGGGCTGTAGCTTTCGGGATGTGGGGGCGTTGTTTGATTACATTATAACCCGCGCGATAGAAAACGCTATCGAACAAAGTGAGCGCCAGCTTAACTCAGATACATTTATTGTTCTGATAATGCATGCTTTGGAGAAAATAGCTCTCATTATGGAGATTAGCCGTAAGGACCAGATCTCGAAAGATGAGTTATACTCCATTCTGGATGGTGTGAAGGGTAATATGACCCAGATGCTGTTGGCCAACTTCGATTTGCTTTTCTTTAAAAGTCGCATACTTAAAGAGACTAACGGGATATTACAATTTGAGAATACCGAGCTTCAAGAATACCTTGCTGCCAAGGAGCTGATTCGTCACGACCATATTGAGAGCATTCTGTATGATGTGGCGGTCCATAAAGAGCTGAAACATATCTACCCAAATTGGTATGACGTGTTGCCTCACATATCATATTCCGAGAATGGGGCAGATAAGTTGATTAATATAATCAAGCTTATTATTTCGTATGAGTCAAATTTAGAAGATAAGTCTTTCGAGGCTCTGCTTAGGTATGTCGATCCAAATAATCTTTCGCTTCAACAGAAAAAGGAGTTTTTTACTTTAATTTTAGAGCATTACTTTCGCAACCATCCTGATGTTTACATCGGGTCGCAAATAGTCGAAATGATAGCATGCAGTTACAATTCGGCCTGTGCTGCTGAATTGTTGCAAGATTATAACGTGCTCAACAAGATACAACTAACTAATATCCGGGCTATTCTTGAACGACTCAGGGAAGATGGAAAGCTTGATGATGCCGTTTTTAATCATTGGAGAGAGGCTGCTAAAGTTCTCATTCAAAGGGATGACGATGACTATAAACTTATTGCCTTGAACATCTTTTTTGCCATCAATGACGTTGAGAGTCTTATACGGCTTATAAAAGACTTCAACAGTTTCAGCGATAAGGCGAAAGAGACTTATTATGATGTGACGGGATATAGCAAAATTATAGAGCAGGACGTTGTTGACTGCTGGTTGGAAGGCTGTTTTGAGGGTAATCCGCATGCTATAAATGCCGTAATGTATGCGACTGATGTCCCGACCATTATCAATTCATATAATAGAATTATCGAAGCTGGCAGGTTACATGAATTCTTTAATCCGAAGGGTTCTCTCGTAGTTTTTTATGAATTTTCGATTGCACGTCATTTTGAACTTGTTTGGGGTAATGGCGATGAGTGTCGGCGAGTCATTTCACAGGTCATCGCATCATATCTATCGGAACGCTCATATGCCGCCGATAAACAGCTGTATCCACTTGTTAAAAATATCTTGTCGAGTAAAGAGACAGGATGCGTATTTTTACGCGGCCTTGAAAGCCAATGGTATATAGAAGATTTATTTAATCGCTTTGATGCCAAACTGATAGATTCGGGAATGATAGCCACCTTAGATGAGTTAATGCGAGAATGTGGAATTGACCAAAGTCAGATAGATTTTGTAGTCGCACCTCTCGTTTATAGAATCAAAGATGATCCGATTAAAAAAGATTCGATAGCAAATTATATTGAACGTTACACCGACACATTTGCTTCATGGGATAAAAATGCCGAAATATTCAAACGTCGTAGTGAGAATCCCGAACTCATCAAGTGCTATAAGTCCCTTAAAAAATCGGGATTAGACAAATACATCAAGTTTGACGCCGCGTTTAGACTGTCTCAGCATATCGAGTTTGTCGAAACTGTCGACTTACAGCCCATTATAGACACTATTATATTGTTCTTCAACGAAATAAATTTGGACGAAGAACATATAAAGCAACGAAGTGGAGACACATTCAGTATTTCGTTATCACTTGTCAAAATACCCTCATTTGTTAAGTTGTTAAGTCATTTCGGCAAGGAAGACGTGCTCTCACGTTATAGAGATATATTGTTAAAAACGCTACCTATTATCTGTTGGGCATCAAATCTTGGTTTCAATGAAGCCAATGATGCGTATAAAACGGTTATTGGAACGGTCACTAAAGAGGAGCAGGACAGGCTTGTTGACTGGTTTAAATCCAGAAAAGATGATTTTATTAATATCAGTCCCGATGATGTTATTAAATGTGTTACCGATTATGGTATAGTCGCACTGTCTTACAAACTGGAAGAGTATATCAACGCCTATGTTGACAACCCGGATTCACTTCACAGCATCTCTGCCGCAAAAGCCCTGACACTGATATCGGAGGGGTATTGTAATTGGAATGTCAACAATTATAGATCTCTTTTCGAACGGTTAACCGAGGATGGTATTGACAGCATAAAAATGCAGTGCAATGCTATAATGATTGAAAAGTACCAAGATGAAGAGGCTATAAAGTGGCGAATCGATTATCTTGAGAGCAACGTATTTAAATCGAAATTAAGTCATACCGGCCATGTACGTTCGATATCCTTGGAAGAAATTGAAGTTACCAAGTCGAATCCGAGTATGTTCAGATGTTTTATGTCTATAAAAGACAACGAATATCTTATTGGCCGCATGCTTGAGCTATTCCAATTTGCACTTTCGCTAAGTGTAAATAAAGATACCCACGAGTATTCGGGATACCTTCTAAGTCAGATATATCTGTTCTTTATTACGACCGGAAACTTATCGCACATCTCCGGTTTACGGAAAGCAATAGAGAATCACAATGCAGCAAATCCGTGCTATTACATAAATCGTATTATGAATAATGCCGAAACGATATTTCTCAATAGGAATCAAACATCAATTGAGAAAGCTGTCAAGCAGTACAATAGATGCATTGAAACATCTTATCTCGATATACGTAATGACGGAGATCTAAGACGATATTTCACAAACATCTACCTGGAAGTTCAGAAAGAGATACAGGATCAGGGCATATACTCATTGGTTCGGTCGGAAGATTTGAGTGAAGACTTCATTCAGCGAGAACTAAAGAATACCGTTATAAATATATGTTGCCGCATGGGATTGGAACCCGTTCAGATCGACCGCGAAGTGACACTTCAAGACAATAAACGCACCGACCTTCTCATTAGATTCGGACTCTGCAACCCTATCATGATAGAGTTGAAACTGCTGCATAACGATGAGATACAGAACGACAACAAGCGCAGGGAATACAAAAGGAAATTCATGCAGTACATCAACGCGACAAATGCCAGCCTGTCTGTGTTCTGGGTGTTCGACGTCCACAAAAAGCAAAATAACAGTATCGATAAATTTGACAAATTAAAAACAGAATACCGTGATTTGCAACACACTCGGGTCATCCTGTCCGATTGCAAGTGCAGTTCAGGTTTCGAGACCGGAATTCCGAAGCCAAGAAAACCAAAAAACCACTCCATACCCCGCAAATCAAAAAAGACGAAATAAACTTTTGTTTAAAAATGTCAATATCGGGGGGTGGGGGATTGGGGTTTCGGTTTGTTTTTGTAACTTTGGGTCGTGATGAGAAAGGAGATGCCACAGGATGATCCCGCGCTCGTCGAGCGTCTGCGTGACCCGGCTACGTGCCGGGAGGCTTTCGGCGAGGTGATCAGCCGCTACAGCGAGCCGCTGTACTGGCTGATACGTCGTATGGTTAATTCTCATGACGATGCCAACGACCTGCTCCAGAACACGTTCATGAAGGCATGGCAGGCTCTTGACAATTTCAGGGGCGATGCCAAGCTGTCGACGTGGCTCTACAAGATTGCTGTCAATGAGAGTATTACGCATCTCGACAGGGAGCGTCGACGGGCCGGCGTGTCGCTCGACGATGAGGCTTCGGCGCTTGCCCATACCATCGAGGCCGACGAGTGGATCGACGGCGATGCTCTGTCGCTGAAGCTGCGCAAGGCTGTGGCGACATTGCCCGAGAAGCAGCGGCTGGTGTTCAACATGAAGTATTTCGACGAGATGAAGTATGAGCAGATGTCGGAGATTCTCGGCACGTCTGTGGGCGCTCTCAAGGCGTCTTATCACCTCGCCGTAAAAAAAATCGAACAATATCTGCAAACGGATTAAACCAAACCGCGCTGTGATAGTCAAACTATAAAAAACTACGACGCCATGAACAAGGAACAATATAAAAACAGTGTGCTTGACCGTCCGGGACATCCCGACGGTATGACTGTGCCCGACGGTTTCTTCGAGGCTTTTGCCCGCGACATGGCTGCCAAGCTCCCGCCCAACGAGCTCGAGCAGCAGCCGGTGAAGGCTCTGCAGCCCCCCACGCGTTGGCAGCGTATGAGGCCTTTCGTCTATATGGCGGCCATGTTTGCCGGTATATGGTGTATGATGAAGATGTTCTCGATGATGCAGAACGCGAGCGCCGACATGTCGCTCGACCGCAGTCCGGTGCTCACGGCGGCTCTCTCCAACGACGATTTTGTCACCGACTATGTCCTTGACGACTACGGCGAGGAGCAGCTTCTCGAGGACCTGTATGCCGATGGCTACAGCGTAGCCGACCTGTCGTTTTAACTTGTGTCTAACGATCTCAAATGATATTGATGATGAATAAGCGTTTTACTATCTTTCTGTTGATTCTGGGGCTGTTGATGCCGATAGGCTTGATGGCGCAGAATGCCGGCGAGGAACGTCCCGGCGGCGATGCAGCCAAGCGTGAGCAGTGGTTCAAGGAGATACGGACCAAGAAGCATGAGTTCCTCATACGTGAGCTTGAACTCACGCCCGAGCAACAGGAGCCGTTCTTTGCCATCTACGATAAGATGGACGACGAGCTGAAAGCCATCAACGACCAGACCCGCGACCTGGAGCGCAGCGTATCGAAGAAGGCTGACGCCACCGATGCCGAGTATGATGCCGCCATCGAGGCTGTCTATAGCCAGCGTTACCGTGAGTGGATGGTCGAGAGCCAGGCGAAGGAACAATTCTCAAAGATTCTTAACAAGCGCCAGATGCTGAAACTTAAGAGGGCCGAATTCAAATTCACACGTGCCTTGATGAAGCAGCACCGGCAGGCAAGGGATAATAAGAAATAGCATACCGATGAACGTAAAGATTAAATTTTTCACAGCCCTGCTGGCCATGCTGGCCGTCGGGGCTGTTTTCGCTGACGCCGCCACAACGTCGCGGCAGGTTGATAAGACAGCTGTACCCGATTTCGCGTTCCCCGACAAGGTTGCGGCCGATGCCGATGCCCGGCTCGGTCGGGCCCTTGATGCCGGCGACGGTGCCGAGGTTGTCAACGCCCTGGTGTGTTATTCGCTCGCGCGCAACGCGGTGTCTCCTTCGATGTTGCCCGCCGTCATCGAGCGCATCGACTCTGTAGCCAGGGCCGAGGATGACCAATGTGTCAAATCGCTGCTCTATCTGCTCGAGGCTCAGATATACAACGGATTGTACAACCGCAACAAGTGGCAGTATGACCGCCGCGAGATTCCGGTCGACTCGCTTTCGGCCGACTATACCGCGTGGAGTGGGGAGCAGTTCAAGCGGCGCATAGGCTCACTGCTCGACAAGGCTGTGGCCCCGCAGGACGAGCTGTTGGCCTCTCCGCTTAAAGACTGGTCGCGTATTATCGACAGCGACGAGTACACTTATATATTCTATCCCACGCTCTATGACCTCGTGGCTTACAATGCCATATCGATTTACGAGTCGATGGCTGCCAGTCGGGATATTCTGCCATTCAGGTTCCTCAAACCCGAACTCATTTTGCGTCCCATATCGCTCATCGCACAGATAGATGGCTATTCGCGTCGCGCCCACGAGCTGAGCATCGACCTTGCCCGCGTTCATGCCGTCAACCCCGCGCCCGAGATTACCGCCAGGTTGCGGGCCGTAGAGTGCATGCAGTCGATGGCTGTCAATGACGACAACTATGACATCGATGACACCTACATGGCCTTGTATCGCGAGTTTGCCCACTCGGAGTATGCCGACGAGGCACTGCTCGCATGCAGCCAAAGTTCTGATAACGAGTACCTCGACACGCTCAAAGCAGCGCTCGAACGTTTTCCCCGATATTTCCGTGCCGACGCTCTGCGCCAGCGCATAGCCCGCGCCGAGCAACCCGGCTTCAGCTACCGCCACAGCGGCAACGTCACCCCCGGCCATCCCTTCAAGATGACAGTGAAGTTGAGCAATACCACCAAGGGCACGCTCATGTTCTATCGCGATCCCAACGGTATGAAATCGGATGTGCGGTCAAATACCGTGACCCAGTCGATGAGGCAGGCGGCCATAAAGCACGAAATCAATGTCGCCCCGCGCCCGTTGCCATACAGTGTCGATACGACGGTAGTCGTTACGCTCACCGAGCCTGGACGCTATTTCGTGTGGAGCGAGATCGATGAGCGCAAATCAAAGAACGACCGTTTCGATGTACTGTATTGTACCGATATAGCGCCTATCACCATCGGCTTCAATGGTAATGTCTACCCCTACGCGGTCAACTCCATGACGGGCGCCCCCATGGCCGGCGTTACCGTCAGCAGCAAAAGCTACCGTAACAATAGCTTTACCAAGCAGGGAGTTACAGGCAATGACGGCACGATAGGGAAGCATACCGATGCCGGATACCGGATTATGTTAACCCGTGGAATGCAATCAGTCACCTCCGATTCGCCCTGGAGCTACCGCTCGGGTACCGACAAGGAATGGCGCACGAAAGCCTCATTCTTCACCTCGCTGCCGCTGTATCATCATGGCGATAGTGTCGAGTGGGCCATTGTAGCTAACAGATCGCTTAACGGCAAAAATGAAATCCTTGCCGGCAAGAAATTGACAGTCAAGATATTTGATGCCAACGGCGAGAGTGTCGACTCGGTAACTGTCGTGACCGATGCCAGCGGCCGCGCGCAGGGCGTGACGCACCTGCCTGCCGACGGCCTGTCGGGCCGATACAGTGCCAGCGTATTCGACGGCGACTATGGCTGTTGCTGGAGCTCGTTTATGGTAAATGACTATAAACTGCCTACTTTTAAGGTTGAGGTCACCGATGTGAAACGCTCTTCCTCGCCCGACAGCGCTGTCACCGTAACTTGCATGGCCAAGACATTCAGCATGTTCCCTGTGGCCGATGCTAAAGTATCGGTCGTGTTGTCGGATATGCCGCGGTACTGGTGGCAGGGTTATGGCGGACAGAAGTTCTGGTCGACCGACACTGTTACCTCGCCCGATGGCACCCTGCAGCTTGCTCTTTCGCGCGAGCTCCTCGATCTGTCGCCCAATGGTTCGGGCCGTTACATGGTTACGTTTAACGTCACGTCGGCCGGCGGTGAGACGCGTTCATGCTCGCAGGTAATAAGCACCGGAAAGCCTTACACGATAGTGGCTGAAGGTGATCAGGATATCGAAATTAAATCGCCTGTCGATTTCGGTGTGAGAGTTGTTGATGCCAACGGTGCTGAAGCCCGGATACCGTTGAGGTATAAGATTATGGATGACACCGTCTGCGTGGCCGAGTTTGAAGGCGATAGATTGCCCGAAAATATCAAGCCCGATATGTATGATATCATAGTGTCGCCTGTCGATTCCACGCTTGTCGATCCTTTGACTATTGAGGATGTTACTCTATATCTCACCAAAGGCCCCAGTCCATTTGAATTGGCCATTTATCTGCCCGTGGTAAAATATGATGCAACAGGCGATTATGTTGATGTGCTTCTTGGGTCGGGTGTCGACGATGCCAATCTGCTTGTAACAGTATCGGTCGACAACGAGCTTGCCAAGCGCGAGTGGTATAAGCCCGTCAAGGGTATGCAGTATTATCGCGTGGCTGTCCCCGCCGGTTGCAACCAGGTGCAGGTGCAGTTTAATGCCGTACACGATAACAACCACGAGGCAGGCTCGGTGTGGATAACCAATCAGCGTTCGGTAAAGGAACTTGGCATTGTCATGGAGTCGTTCCGCGACAAGGTCGTTCCCGGAACGCCCGAGCGTATTACACTCAGTGTCAACACCAACAAGATTCCTTCGCAGGCTTCTGTCATCATGTTGATGGAGTCTCAGTCGATACTTCAGTTGCAAGGGCATAATCTCGTGATGTATTTAAGCCATCCAAGTTTCCCGAGCATTTCTTACGGCCATAATTATATCAATATAGGCAACACCATTTATGGCACGATGAAAGACTTCGAGTGGCCGTCAATCACCGTTCCGGCGCTTGACCTTTACGGTTATAACTTTGCCAGCAGCTTCAATCGCAATCTCCGCATACGTGGCCGACGCTATATGACCGATGATATGAATGCAGTGCGCGAACACAAGGATGAGGTTATTGTGGAGGAAGAGTGCGAGGCAGTTGCCTACGACGCTGCTCCGGCATATAAAATGAACTTGATGTCGTCTGCGGCCGGTGTGGCTGTCGCTGAGGATGCCGAGGAAGATGCCGGCCTGGCTCTCGAAGAGGTTGTCGTTACCGGCTACGGCACTCAGAAAAAGCAGTCGATGACGGGTTCGGTTTCCGTAGGGCGTGAAGACTCGTTCAGCTACCGTCCCAGCGAGATACCGCTCGCTTTCTTTGCCCCGATGCTGTCGACCGACAGTGCCGGTGTCCTGAGCTATACCTACACGGTTCCCGATGCCAACACGACTTGGGTTCTGAAGGCCTTGGCTTATACGCCCGACCTGTTCGCGGCATCGCTTCAGCGCACCGTTACATCGTCGCGCCCCGTCATGGTACAGCCCACACTGCCTCGTTTCCTGCGCTATGGCGACAGTACCGTGTTCCGCGCAGTTGTAATGAATGCCACCGATTCGGTGCAGATTGTCAACACCACCGTGTCGATTCTCAATCCCGTCGATATGAGTCTGCTCGGATCGACAACATCATCCGATACCATTACAGCCGGCGGCAATGTGACCGTGACGATACCGTTTACCGCCTCCGCCGAGGGTCAGGCTGTGATCTACCGCGTAAAATCACAGGCCGGCAATTACAGCGACGGCGAGCAGTCGATGTTGCCGTTGCTCCCTGCCAGCCAGCCGGTAATCACCTCGTCGCCATTCTTTATGGCTCCCGATTCGACCGAGTTTACCTTTGAGATTCCGGCTCAGGGTGCCGATAACAGGTCAACTCTATATTTATACGACAACCCGTTGTGGGAGGTCGTTACCGCTCTGCCTTCGTTGAACGATGGCGAGGCCAAGACCTCGGTCGGCGCGATGGAGAATATCTACATGGCTTCGGTGGCCCGCGGAATCATGAATGCCAATCCCGAGCTAAAACGCGCGCTGAGGGAGTGGCTCGAGAGCGACCGCTCCGACGAGACCCTCAGGTCGATGCTCTCGCGCAACGACGAACTCAAGCAGCTCACTATCAACGCTACCCCTTGGGCACGCGATGCCATGAGCAATAACGAGCGTCTGTCATCGCTCGCCTTGATGCTCGACGACGGCAATATCAACTCCACTATTAAGCGCGGAGTAAGGACCTTGAAGCAGCTCTCGATGGCCGATGGTGGTCTGGCCTGGTGTACAGGTTTCAACCGCTCGTCATCGTGGGCTACATACCGTGTGCTGTCGCAGGTGGCAAGCCTCGAGGAGCGTGGCTATATGCCCGACAATTCCGACCTCAGGAAGATTGTTTCGGCAGCTGTGGGTTATATCGATGCCGAGACTGCCGTATATCTAAAGCGTAATAATGGCAAGGGGGACTACACTCAGTACGCCTACCTGCGCTCGATACTTCGCAGCGCTACACCGTCGCCCACAGCCAAGACTGCCATAAGCATAACAATCAATAATATACTGAAACGCTGGCCCGGTGAATCGCCCGCCTCGAAGGGTGTTGATGCTGTGATTCTGTATCGCAACATCTATCCCTCGATTGCCCGCAAGCTCGTCGCTTCGATAAAAGCCTACTCTATGACCTCTCCCGAGAAGGGCACATGGTGGGAAGGCCTCGGAGTCAACGTTGCCGCCAATCTTCTCTATGCCATAGAGACCGTCACGCCCGATGACTCGGCGCTCATTCACTCGGTGGCCCAGTGGCTCATAATGAGCAAGACCAACCAGTCGTGGAACTACGGTGCGGCCACCTCGGCCACCATCGACGCGCTGCTCGGCGCTATCGATGTCAAGAAAGCTGTCAACGGCAAGACCTCTGTCGCTCTCGACGGTCAGTCGGTCTCTAATGATACCCCGCAGTTGCCCGGTATGGTCGTAGCCGACATCTCATCGCGTGTGGCTTCACATCCTGCTACGCTCACGATAACCAAGGATACCGGTCTGCAGGCCATGGGCTCGGTCATCACCCGTTCGGTAATGGTCATGGACAGCATCCCGGCCGCCGGCCACCCGTCGGTAAGCGTCTCGAAACGCCTCAATGTCGTGCGTGGAACATCGGTTGAGGGTGCCGACAGCCTCTCGGTGGGCGATCGTGTCAAAGTACAGCTTGTGATTACTGTCAATGATGATCTCGACTACGTCACGATTGTCGACCGTCGTGCAGCTTGCCTCGAGCCGGTCGACCAGTTGTCGGCCTATACCTCGAAAGATGGCTTGTGGTTCTACCGCGAGGTCACCGACAGCGAGACTCGCATGTTCATTGAGCGCCTGCCGCGAGGAACCTATGTCATCGACACCGATATGAATGTAGTTTCGCAGGGTAGCTTCACCTCGGGAGTAGCAACGCTCCAGAGCCAGATCAATCCCTCGGTTGCCGCCAATTCATCGGCCAAGTCGCTCCACGTAAATGAATGATACGATTATGAATCGACTGCTTATAACATTATTACTTTTCCTCTCCATCCTTGGAGCTCGTGCCGACGAGCCTGTCAAGCGCGAGATGCGCGGCGCCTGGATCGCTACAATCTACGGTCTTGACTGGCCCAAGATGCGCGGTACCGACAAGGCTACTGCCGACGCCCAGCGCGCCTCGCTCTGCTCTATGCTCGATCGCCTCAAGGGTGCCGGCATCAACGCTGTCATGTTTCAGGTGCGCACATTCAGCGACGCCATGTACCGTTCCCCCTACGAGCCATGGTCGGCAGCGCTCACCGGCAGGCGTGGCGCCGAACCGGCCGACGGTTGGGATCCGCTGGCCTTCTGTGTCGAGCAGGCCCACGCCCGCGGTATGGAGTGCCATGCATGGGTCAATCCGTTCCGCTACTCGACGTCGGCCAAACCCTATGCCGATAAGTTTGATCAACAGCTGCGCCCCATGCTCATAACCCATACAATCCCCGCCAAGGGCAAACGCGGCAAAGCCAAGTCGACCGTTATCCTCGACCCGGGTAATCCCAAGGCGCGCGAACATGTTGTCAAAGTGTGCCGCGACATAGTGTCGCGCTACGATATCGACGGCCTCATTTTCGACGATTATTTCTATCCCGACCGCCTCCCCCTGGGCAAGGGATATGATTTCAACGAGTGGAAGCGAAGTGGCAGCAAGCTGTCGCAGGCCGACTGGCGACGTGAGAATGTCAACAAGACCGTGGCCGCCATTCACGAGATGCTGCAGGAGGTCAAACCCTACGTCCAGTTTGGCATCTCGCCGGCCGGGGTAGGGGGTGGCAACGGTGTAGCCGCCGGCCGCTATGGCCTTGATGACTGCACCGGCAACGACTGGATGTACGACCGCATTTTCTGCGACCCTCTCGCTTGGCTCAACGACGGACATGTCGACTACGTCTCCCCCCAGATTTACTGGAACCGCGACCATGCCACCAATCCCTACGAACCGATTGCCGACTGGTGGAGCCGTGTTGCTGTTCGCTTCGGCCGTCATTTCTATGCGAGCCACTCGCTCAGTGATTTTGCCAAGAAGGGTGGTGACAATTCGGCCGCATGGCGTGAACGTGGCGCTCAGATTGAGGTCAACCGCCGCTCGGCATCCAACAACGCCCCCGGCTCGATTTTCTATGCCGCCCGTAATATCAACGGCTTTGCCGGCCATCTGTCAAAGAATCAGTTTGCTCGTCCGGCCCTTGTGCCCGCCCGCGACTGGAAGGTTGCCGACGATCCCGGAAGCGTTACAGGTGCCAAAATCAAGAATGGCACGTTGACCTGGAGCCCCGTCGGCAACGGATGCCGTTACACGGTTTACGCCGTCCCGGCCGATGTTGACCTTCTCGATGCCATGTCGTTGTCCTATGGAGGCATTAGCGCCGACTATCTGTTGGATATAACATATAAACCATCATTTGCCATCCCCGCTGCCAAGGCGAAGGGCTACCGCTATTATGTGGCGCCACTCGACCGCTACGGCAACGAGTGGGAGGCAACCGAAGTATTATGAACATAGATACTGTATATATGAAGCGGGCTCTTGAGCTCGCCGCACGCGGACGCGGATTCACCTCGCCCAACCCCATGGTAGGAGCTGTTATCGTACACGATGGCCGTATTATAGGCGAGGGCTACCATCGCCGCTGTGGCGAGGGTCATGCCGAGGTAAATGCCGTAGCCTCTGTAGCCGACCGCTCTCTGCTCGCCGACTCGACAATGTATGTCACTCTCGAGCCATGCTCTCACTACGGTAAGACTCCCCCCTGTGCCAAGCTCATCATCGACTGTGGTATTCCCCGTGTTGTCGTTGGTGCGGTCGATCCGTTCTCAAAGGTTGCCGGCAGGGGTATCGCCATGCTTCGCGATGCCGGTGTCGAGGTCGTTGACGGTGTGATGGCCGACGAGTGCCGCCGGCGAAATGCCATTTTCTTTACCGCCCACACCCTCCAAAGCCCGTTTGTTACCCTCAAGTGGGCCCGCAGTGCCGACGGGTTCATGGATCGCCGTCGCTCTCCCGGTGAACCTGCCGCCCGGTTCTCGAATGACGCCACAACCATGCTCACCCACCGTCTGCGTGCTGTTCACGACGCTATTCTCACGACTTCATCGACAGTCAATGCCGACAATCCTCTCCTCACCGTGCGCTCATGGTATGGCCGTGACCCACGCCCGGTCATCCTCGACCGTCGCGGCACCGTCAATCCCGAGGCTGCTATCCTTGGTCGCGATGCTATAATCTATAATGAAGACAAACCGCTCGATGAGATTCTCGCCGACCTCTATTCCCGCCACGGCATCACGTCGGTGCTCGTCGAGGCCGGCCCCACGTTGTTGCAGCAGTTCATCGACGCCGAGCTGTGGGACCTTGTCCGAGTCGAGACTTCTCCGGTCGAGCTCGGCGATGATGGCACTGCTCCGTCCCCCTCCCTTGCCGCCACACCCGGTCATACCGACATCGTCAACGGCAACCGTCTCGACTATTACTCAGCCAATCCCCTCGTAGACCTTTCCTCGGGCTTTAAATTTTTTTAACCGGCCGTTCGTTCTGTTACCGAAAAAATGATTAACTTTGCAGCTTGAATACACTCTATCACTCGATGACTAAGTTTAACTATATAGCTCTCATGCTTTTACTCGCTTTGGTCGGACTGTCCGGCTGTGGTGAGTATCAACGTGTTCTCAAGAGCACCGACCCCAATTACAAGTTTGAGTATGCCAAGCGTGCCTTCGACGAGAAGAAGTACGTGCAGTCGGCTACGCTGCTTGAAGAGGTCGTTGGCGTGCTCAAGGGCACCGAGCGTGCCGAGGAGGCCCTCTATCTGCTCGCTCTTTCCAATTACGAGAACCACGACTACCAGACGGCGTCGACCTACTTTAACAACTATTATTCGCGTTACCCCCGCGGTAAGTATGCCGAGCTTGCCCGCTTCTACAGCGGTTACGGTTTCTACCTCGATTCGCCCGAGACTCAGCTCGACCAGTCAGGCACAATCCGTGCTATCGAGGAGCTCCAGGCATTCCTTGACTACTTCCCCCGCAGCGAGCGCGTATCTATCGCTCAGAATGCAATCTTCGAGCTTCAGGACAAGCTTACACTCAAGGAGCTTGAGAATGCACAGCTTTATTACAACCTGGGCACATACCTCGGCAACAACTACGAGAGTGCCATCATCGTAGCCCGCAACGCTATCAAGGAATATCCCTATTCTAAATATAAGGAAGACCTCGAGATGCTCATTCTCAAGGCCCGCTATCAGATCGCAAGCCTCTCGGTCGAGGAAAAGAAGACCGACCGTTTCCGCGATGTTGTCGACGAGTATTACAGCTTCATCAACAACTTCCCCGATGGTCCTAACCGCGAGGAAGCCGACAATATCTTCCGTATCGCATCGCGCTATGTAACCGACAGCAGCGACCGTTGATACTTTCCATTACAACTGAAATCTAAAAATATAATAACGATATATAAAATATATTAAACTCATGGACTATAAGAAGACCAATGCACCACTCAATACTGTGACCCGCGACATGATCGAACTGTCAAAGGATACAGGCAATGTCTATGAAACCGTCTGCATCATCGCCAAGCGTGCCAACCAGATTGCCGAGGAGATGAAACACGACCTTGAGAAGAAACTTCAGGAATTTGCATCGCTCAACGACAACCTCGAGGAAATCTCCGAGAACCGCGAGCAAATCGAGATCTCACGTTACTACGAGAAGCTCCCCAAGCCCACACTCATCGCCACCCAGGAATACATCGAGGGCAAGATCCACTACCGCAACCCCGCCAAGGAAAAGCTAAACCTGGACTAACCCAAAGCCCCTAAAGCCCCTAAAAATCCTAAGGACCCTAAGGACCTTAAAGACTCTAAAACCCCTAAAGACCCTAAAGACCCTAAAGACCTTAAAGACCCTAAGGCTCCTCACCCCCCTCCCGCTCCCTCCACGCGGCACGCCGCGTCCCTACAACCCGGTGGCCTCGCCCCTAAAAAAATTTGCAGATAGCAAATTTTTTCCCTACCTTTGCACCGCGTTTAACGCAAAAACTATATAATATTAATTACTAACACTTAACCCTTCACAAGCAATGCACTTGAACTCTGAAGAAAAAGTAGAAATCTTTGAGAAGTACGGTAAGGGCAAGACTGATACTGGCTCACCCGAAGCCCAGATAGCATTATTCTCAGTCCGTATTGCTCATTTGACTGAACACCTTAAGTCAAATCACAAAGATTATACAACAGCTCGCGCTCTTAAGGCTCTCGTAGGTAAGCGTCGTCGTCTTCTCGACTACCTCGTTAAGAAAGACATCAACCGCTACCGCGCTATCATCGCCCAGAAAGAGCTTGGTATCCGCAAATAATTGTCGGAAAGAGTACCAAAAAACAGGACCCGTAAGCCTTCCGGCTATCGGGTCTTTGTTTTTTTGTACCATTTTCAAAAATATTTTGTAATTTAGCATCGGTATTAAACAATCAACAACTCATTATATCATACTCATGAAAAAGCTCATTTTTGCTTCAATCATTGCCCTGCTTGCCGGTCTGTGTGTACAGGCCGCGCGACCCAAAATTGTTGCCCACCGCGGTTACTGGAACACCGAGGGATCGGCTCAGAACTCAATCCGTGCCCTTGTCAAGGCCGACTCTATCGGTGCCGACCTTGTCGAGTTTGACGTCTGGATGACAGCCGATGATGTTCTCGTCTTGCACCACGACGCCGAGGCTGGCACCTTCGTTATCCCCGACACCACCTATGCCGCCATCAGTCAAATCAAACTTGCCAACGGCGAGCATATCCCCACACTCGACGAATACCTCGACGTCGCCAAGGATCTCAATATCGGCCTCGCCTTTGAGATTAAATGGCACTGGCGCAAGGAGCGCGAAGACCTCTGTGTCAAGAAATGTGTCGATATGATCAACGAGAAAGGCCTCGCCGACCGCACTCTATATATCACCTTCTCTCCCAACGCCCACGAGCAGCTCGGACTGCACGGCGTGCCTCACTACTTCCTCACCGGCAAATCGCCCAAGGAACTTGTCGAGATGGGCAGCGACGGCCCCGATTTCCACTACGACGTGTTCTATAAGAATACCGACTTCATCCCCGAGTTCAAACGCCTCGGCATGCCTATAAACGTCTGGACCGTGTCTACCCCCGAGATAACACAGTATTTTATCGACCAAGATGTCGACTACATCACCACCGACACCCCCGAGCTCGCAATCAAGCTGCTCAAGGAGACCCCCGACCACAAGGATGTGCGCGTCATGGACTTCAACCTCGAGGGCGCCGAGTCGTTTGATGCCGCTGCTGCTGTGATACGTGCCGAGCACCCCGACTTTGTCACTCTCCAGGGTGTGAAACAGTCGCCCGATCTCAATCGTCTCGCCGAGATAGCCGGCATGTACATCTACTATGAAGCCAACGGCAAGGACGGCGTAGCCGTGATGTCTCGCCTCACGCCCACCGATGTTAAGAGCCTCACGTTGCCCAATCAGTTCCGCAACACCCCCTGCAAGGCCATCGTCTGCACCTACGATCTCGGCAATGCCATAAAGGTTAACGTCGCATCGGCTTCTATGAGCGATGAGAACGACGTCACCCGTGACCACCAGGCCGAGTTTATTACTCGCTATCTTCGCGATGCAGGTATCCCCGCAGTGCTCGGCGCCGGTCTTAACGATAAACCCAAGAGCAAGTCATGGGAGACTATGCGCGGACGTTTCTCCGAGCTCAGCCCCGATGGAGTCACCTTCCCCGCGCCCGTCCCCGACCGCAAGATCGACTACCTCCTCAGCTATCCCGCCGAGAAAGTCGAGAAGCGCTGCTCCTATGTGCGTCCTAGTGCAGCAAGCTTCCACATGCCCGTCGTAGCCGACATCACCGTAAAATATTAATCCGATAAGTAACTCGTAAAAATTAGCTGCGAGTGATTTTTGAGTTTTGTTAGAGTGATTTTTGTTTGAAGACGAAGGCGTGTAGCGAGCTACACAACTGAGGATGAAAGCAAAAAGCGCCGAACAAAGTCAAAAAGCGCCGCAGTAGGCACGAGTTATTTAATAATTGAATAATATAAACTAATTTTTAAGAGTTACTTATGAATAATTCTGTTCCTCCTGTACCACAGCCCGGCCCCAAAGTGCCCCCTGTGCCTTCGGCTCGTCCTGTTCCGCCCGTGCCGGCTCAACCTCGAGTTGTGCCCGGTGAGATGACCATGCCGTTGGGTTCACGGCAGGCAGCCCAGTCGGCGACGCCTGTCCGCCCCCAGGTCCCTCCTGCATCACAAGCTCCCGCCGCGCTCCCCGAAGTGCAGTATGTCATCTCCCACGTGCGAGGCTTTTTCCTGAATTCGTCGGGCGGACGCCTTCATATCACTGCCGATGGGTTTTACTTCCGTCCTCACGCCGTTAATTTCAATACCATAACATACCGCTGGACCTACGACCAGATAGCCGGCTATAGCAAGGGATTCCTCACATATATGAAAATCCATCTTGCCGACGGTCGCACCGAGACTATACAGACCTATAAAAAGGAAGCCATTATCAATACTCTCGAGAAATACCGTCACGCTTGGTATGCGGCGCGTGGTATGCAAGCTCCGCATGTAAAACGTTGATATTTAACGCTCAAAACCGATTGTTGAATTATTGTTCAAAAAAAGCCGCCAAAAAGTTTGGCTAATTGAATAACTTCGACTAACTTTGCACCTGCAAAACGGCGGGATAGCTCAGTTGGTTAGAGCGTCGGATTCATAACCCGGAGGTCCCGAGTTCAATTCTCGGTCCCGCTACACACAAAGCACTTTGCCCCCCAAGGCAAGGTGCTTTGCTCATCTATACCCCTCCACCCCCCCCCACACACTCGTAGGGACATGCCTCCGGCATGTTTCGCAAAGTTTTAGTAGATAGATAATTAACCGCAATACCATCAACGATACATCTTCTTACACGCGATGATACGATTCGTGCCCTTCGATAACTTGCCGCTCCACTCCATTGCGGTATGCCACCCGGCCATCGGGCCCCTTGCCGTCGTGCTCGATTCGCGGGATGCGGTCGTGAGGGTGGAGTGGGAGATGGCTCCCGATGTCGCGTCGGTTTCCGATAACGCTATATCGTGGGAACTCGCGCGACTTTTCAAGGGCGAGGATGCCGACATTGTCGTATCTCCCCGCGGCGTCACCGATATGCAGCTGTCGGTGCTCCGAGCCATTGCGTGTCTCCCTTTCGGCTCGGTGTCAAGCTATTCGGCTTTGGCCGAAACAGCCGGTTTCCCCCACGCGGTGAGGGCAGTTGCTACGGCTGTAGGCCGTAACCCCATTCCCGTTGTTCTGCCATGTCATCGTGTTCTCCCCGTTGCAGCCGCCGGTTTGTGGCAGCGGTCTCCGCTTAAGCTGTTCGAGAAACCCTCCCTTCTGGGCCATTACACCCCCGACGATGCGCTCAAATCCCGCCTCCTGCAATACGAATTCAACCTTAAAAAACCTTAAGAAACGAGTATTTTAGGCGAATAAAGATTATCTTTGTCAATTATTCTATGTAATTGATAATTCATTATACATTATACTTGTGAAAATTAAGTCTTTACCTCTGTTTATTGCGACTGCTGCAATCGCACTCGTGGCACTGGCCAAGGGTAATAACAACGTGGCCGAGGAAGTCGCATGGATGGTTGGCGACCAGCCCATATACAAGTCTGAAATCGAAGAGCAGTATCAGCAGATGCTGTATCAGCGCACACCCATCAACGGCGATCCCTACTGTGTCATCCCCGAGATGATGGCCATTCAGAAGCTTTTCCTCCACCAGGCCGATATCGATACCGTCGAGGTATCCGAGCCCATGGTGCAGAGCGAGGTCGATAATTACGTTAATCAGCTTATCACCGAGATAGGCTCGAAGGAGAAGATCGAGGAATATTTCCGCAAACCGCTTCCCGAGATTCGTGAGACCCTGGCCGAACAGACCCGCAACGGCGAGCGCATCCGCCAGGTGCAGCAGAATCTTACAAAGAATGTCAAGGGTACCCCCAGCGACGTGCGCCGTTACTTCGCGTCGCTCGACCAGGACAGCATACCCAATGTCCCCTTGCAGGTTGAGGTGCAGATTGTATCGATCAACCCCAATATTCCCCGTCAGGAGATCGAAGACGTCAAGGCGCGTCTGCGCGATTACTCCGATCGCGTCAACCGTGGCGAAAGCCCGTTCTCTACTCTCGCCATCATGTACTCCGAGGATCCCGGCTCGGCAACGCGCGGCGGTGAGCTCGGCTTCATGGGCCGTGCAACGCTCGACCCCGAGTTTGCGGCTGTTGCCTTCAACCTCAACGACACCAAGAAGGTATCGAAGATTGTTGAATCTCAGTTCGGTTTCCACATCATCCAGCTCATCGAGAAGCGCGGCGACCGTGTGAACGTCCGTCACATCCTCCTGCGTCCCAAGGTGTCCAACACCGACCTCGAGAAAGCCATCGAGCGTTACGACTCGGTCTACAACGATTTCCAGGAAAAGAAATATACATTTGAGGAAGCTGCCCCCTATATCTCGCAGGACAAGGACACCCGCAACAACCGCGGCGTGATGATCAACGACCGTACGGGCACAACCCAGTTTGAAATGTCGCAGCTCCCCCAGGAGGTGGCACTCGTTGTCGACGGCCTCGAGGTAGGCGAGATTTCCAAGCCTTTCATCATGAAGGATCCCAAGCGCGACCGCGATATCGTGGCCATGGTGAAACTCACCTCGCGCACTCCCGCCCACAAGGCCAACATGAGTGACGACTATCAGCTCATCAAGGGCATGTACGAGGCCAACCGCAAGCAGGAGATTATCAAGGAATGGATCGAAAAGAAAATCAAGGACACATACATCCGCATCGAAGACGGTTGGGACGAGTGTGAATTCGAACACAAAGGCTGGCTTAAAACCCGCAAGTAAAAATGTCTCGCGACAACCATAACAAACCTCATTATAAGCACGGGGGGCTACGGGCCATCCTGTGCTTTGTTGCCATTATCGCGATTGCCGCCACGGTCATGACCTCGCGCGGACAGGTCAACGTGACCGACGATGATCCCGACCGCGTCGTGCCCATTATCCCTACGGCCGACCGCTATGCCACCGGCCGCATCTTCCTCGAGCGAGCCGACAAGCTTCTGAAGCCGGCTACCGATGTCGAGTACCAGGTCCTCACGGGCAACGTGCTATTCCGCCGCGGCGATATGTATATGTACTGCGACAGCGCCCATTTCTATGACGCCACCAACTCCCTCCAGGCGTTCGGCAATGTCAAGATGGAGCAGGGCGATACCCTCTTTGTGTTTGCCGACGAACTCGAGTACACCGACAGCACAGAGCTGGCCGTGCTTTACGCCGATGAAGGAAAGAAGGTGCGACTCATCAACCGCGAGGTAGAGTTACGTACCGACATTTTCAACTACGACATGGGCATCGAGCTCGGCTACTACGAGGTGGGCGGCGAACTCGTCGACAATAAGAACCGTCTTACATCTATCTACGGCGAGTATGCGCCCAATACCAAGGATGCTATTTTCCGCAACAGCGTTCACCTCAGCAGCCTTTCCGAGAAAGATACCCTCAATATCTACACCGAGGCTCTTCATTACAATACCGATACCCATATTGCCGACCTCACCGATATCTCGACCATCGTGAGCAAGGACGGCACCATCTATACCGATAGCGGTATATACAATACCGAGACTACCGTTGCCGATCTCTATTCCCGCTCGCTCGTCGTCACCAAGACCGGCAAGACTCTCACCGGCGACACCCTGTTCTATGACCGCAAGGCCGGCTACGGACAAGCCTGGGGCAACATGATCCTCAACGACACCGTCAACAAGTCCAAGCTCCTTGGCGATTACGGCTTTTACAACGAGTTGACCGATAGTGCTTTCGTTACCGGCCACGCTCTTGCTGTCGATTACTCCTCGGCCGACTCGCTGTCGCTCCACGGCGATACGATACAGGCGTTCCGTGTGATAACCCGCACTCAGATTCCCATCGAGAAAGAGGTCGTGGAGACCGCCCTGGCCACCGACACCATTCTTGCCATTGACCCCGAAGTCGCAGCCCAGCTGCCCGATTCCCTTACCGATGTCGTTTCAATTGAAACGCTGCCGGTCGATTCGATGACTGTCGATACTATCGCTGCCGATACTCTCGCTGCTGATTCCATCTATGTTGACGAAGTGGTCGAGGTCGATACGCTCGACGTCCCGCTTAACATCGTAGTACCCGACTCGGCTTTGATGGCGCTGGCCGACAGCACCGCTATCTTCCCCGCCGACTCTTTGGCTCCCGATTCGCTTGATTTGAGAATGCCCGTGCAGCTTGATTCTCTGTCGGCTACCGACGTTGAGCTTACGGTTCCGGCCATGCCCGAGATGATGGAAATTGCCGATACTACCCACTATATCGTCGCTTACCCCAACGTGCGTTTCTTCCGCACCGACCTTCAGGGCGTCTGCGACTCGATGACATTCGTGCAGCGCGACTCTCTGTTGCACATGGACCGCGACCCCATAGTGTGGAGTGGCGAACGACAGATTTTTGGCGAAAAGATAATCGTGCACATGAACGATTCCACCGCCGACCGCGTAAACCTGCCGAACAACGCCTTTATGGCCGAGATGCTCGAGGAGGGCTACTATAACCAGATGTCGGGCCGCGAGATGGTCGCATATCTCGCCGACCAGACCCTTAAGCACCTCGATGTCAGCGGTAATGTTATGCTCGTGTTCTATCCCATGGAGGAAGATTCGACATACAACAAAGTGGCCAATGCCGAGAGCAGTTTCCTTTCGGCCGACTTTGAAAAAGGCCAGATACAGAAGATGAAGATGTGGCCTCAGAGCACCGAGGTTATGACCCCGCTCTATCTTGCCAAAAAATCACTTTTCTTCCTTAAAGATTTCCGCTGGGAAGCCGACCGCCGACCACTCGGCCATTTCGACCTTATGCCCCGGCCTAAGGATGATGAGCCTAAGGATGATGAACCTCTCGACGAGGAGCAGCCCGCCGGCGATAACAGCGCCGATACCCCTCTCCTGCCTGAATCTACAACCGATACCACTAAAGAACCCTCTCCCGATCATGATGAATAAGAATACCATCGACGAGCGCGCCCTGTCGCTCATGCAATTCCTTGACAACAGTGTTTGTAACGTCTGGGCTGTCGACACCGTTACCCGTAAGCTCGATGCCTGCGGTTTCACTTGCCTCGATATGCGCGACGCGTGGAACATCGAGCCAGGCCGTGCCTACTATGTAGTCAAGAATGCGACAGCCGTTATGGCGTTCATTGCCGGCAACGATGCTGCTGCAGGCTACAAGATTATCTCGGCCCACAGCGACTCTCCCGGTTTCCGTATCAAGCCACGTCCCGAGATGCTTGCCGACGGTAATATTCTTAAACTCAATACCGAGGTCTACGGCGGCCCCATCCTTTATACATGGTTCGACCGTCCGCTATCTATAGCCGGTAAGGTCGTTTTGCGTGGCAACGACCCGCTCAATCCCGTTATACGCCTTGTGAGGATTGACCGCCCCGTGCTCACCATCCCCCATCTTGCTATCCATTATAACCGCCAGGTCAACGACGGCAACAAGCTGTCCAAACAGAAGGACATGCTTCCCGTTATAGCAATACTTAACGATGCCGTCGAGAAGGACAACTACGTCTTGAAACTCATAGCCACGGAACTTGGTGTCGAAATGACCGAAATCCTTGATTGTGACCTGCTGCTTTACGACACCACCAAGGCCTGTCGCGTCGGTGTCAACGGCGAGTTCATGACATCGGGCCGTATCGACGACCTGTCGATGGTACATGCCGCACTCACAGCGTTGACCGAGAGCAACGGCAGCGGTAACGGCATGACCCGCGTGATGGCCATTTTCGATAACGAGGAGACCGGCAGCGGTACGAAACAGGGTGCGGCCTCACCGCTTCTGCACAATGTCCTCAAGCGTGTCAATAACGCGCTTGGCGGTAATGACGAGACATTTGTGCGCGCCATAGCCTCATCGTTCATGGTATCGGCCGACAATGCCCACGGCACACACCCCAACTATCCCGAAAAACAGGATCCCACCAACCATCCCGTGCTCGGTAAAGGCCCGGTAATCAAGATCAATGCCAACTGCAAGTACATGACCGATGCCGAGTCGGCAGCCGTGTTTGCCGCCGTCTGTGAGAAAGCCGGCGTTCCCTACCAGTATTTTGTAAATCACAGCGATGTGGCAGGTGGTTCGACGCTCGGCAATATCCTCACCTCGCAGCTCGAACTGCGCGGCGTCGATATGGGAGCAGCCCAGTGGGCCATGCACTCCGTGCGCGAGACATCATCGACTGTCGATCACGCCTACATCATCAAGGCCTTCACGACATTCTACAACCTTTAGAGAGCCCCCGTTCCCCTGTTTTTGTTAAATAAGGAGGCAAAAATAAAACGCGCCTCCTTTTTGGGGCACGTCTGCTTGATTGGAAACTTGCGTGTTGTATCTGATAGTTGATGCGACGTTATTGTCGCGTCATTGTGTATCCTGTCTCGATACTACCCGCTTGATTTGCTGTGTGTTCAGCTTTCGCTGAATTAATGCTTGGCGTGTTCAGCCTCGTGAAGATAAACCTCGGCGCTTGCCATGCAATAGTTAACTTTTCGATAAAGACTTGCGGCTTTTTTAATGAAATTGTACATAACGTAAAGTAATTAAAAATTAAACCTAAAACTTATTTATCGTGTGTTGTAACCTTAAAACGCTGCAAAGATACAAAATGTTTTAAAACTATGTTATAGAACATATATTTAAATTTTGTTAACAACTCCTTATTTTTTCGTTTTCATATATGATAAAGGGCTACGGGATACATAAATGTAGGGACACGCCTTTGACATGTTTGATTGATAGTCAGTAATATAGTGGGTGTTGAGTGCACGCGATACTAACTGTTATACAAATTTTTAAGATACTCTCTTAACACTGCAATTTATGAAAAATCTTGATACTACAATAACTTTTCTTATCGAGTAAGAGATTGTTTGTCAGAGTCCCAATGAATTTTCGTTTAGAAGGAAATCATAAACACTCATTATCGTAAACCCATTCTCATTTTTATAGAGTGGCTGATGTGTGCCAACAACTACTATTTTCTTAAATGAGTCATCTATATTGCGCAACGATGCCATTTCCTGGCGATTCTTTTCTTCTGTTGCCATCTCTAAGGCTGATTGAATATAATAGCGTTCATAGCCCTTGTTGCATACGAAATCTACTTCTAATTGGGAACGTTTACGTACACCATTATCCATACGCTGAACCGGAACGACTCCTACATCAACATTGAACCCCCGATATATAAGTTCATTGTAGATTATATTCTCCATAAGATGAGAACGTTCTATCTGGCGAAAGTTCAAACGGACATTGCGCAATCCATTATCCGTGAAATAATATTTATAGGGACTATCAATGTACTTCTTTCCCTTTATATCATATCGCTCGGCGCGGTCAATTATGAACGCATCTCCAAGATATTCCAGATAGGATGCAAGTGTGGTGCGATTTACCTTTTCATGGTGTACGCTCTCAAAAGTATTTGCTAATTTCCCTGGATTTGTCAGGGCACCGATGCCTGAGGCAAGAATATTGAGAAGCTCGTCAAGCATCTCTGTATTCTTAATTTTATAGCGTTCTACTATGTCTTTTATATAGGTTTGAGTGAAAAGGTCTTTCAATAAGGTTTTTTTATGTTCCGCTGATTTAAGCAACACGACTTGTGGAAGACCTCCGTATAGCATGTACTCATCCAGCCCGTCTTCTTTCGTCAACCCTGATGACGGAAGGTATTCGCTAAAACTTAGAGGATTGACATGAACCTGAAAACCGCGACCTCTAAATGTGGTGACGACATCTTTTGAAAGAAACCGAGCATTGCTTCCTGTGACATATACATCAACATTATTCATTCCGAGATAGCTGTTCAATACATCCTCAAACTCAGGAACATGTTGGATTTCATCAATCATAACATAATGCATTGAATCATCTATGATCTTTGCATCGATATATTGAAGAAGTGTATCCGGATTACGGAGAACTCGATTTCGCCTATCTTCGAGATTGATATTGATAATGTGATTCGCATCTACACCATGCTCTTTTAACCAGGCCGTATATAAGTTCGAAAGAAGGAAGGATTTGCCACACCTGCGAATCCCTGTAATGATTTTTATCATTCCGTTGTGCTGAACGGAAATAAGTTTGTTCAAGTAAAAATTTCGCTTAATAATCATTTTTTCTGTTGATTTTGGCTGTGCATTTGCACGCGATTGAATAACGCAAAGGTAGCGAGATTATTCTATATGAGCAAATAAGTGATTCTCTATTTCTTAGAGTACGCTTTCTAAATGTGCATCTTGATTCCGGCTGTCAAACTCCGTGGCAACGACGGTCCGTAAATATACCCCGAATCGCGCAGGTACCCTTGGTCGAAATCATCCTGATAGCTGTTGAATATATTCATCAGCCCCAGATTGAACTCCAGTCATGCCGTGTTGAACACCTTCACCTCATAGCTCAACTTGATGTTGGCGTCGAAAAATCTCGGCGTCTCGACGGCGCGGTCAATGTCGGTGCCCGAGCCCTCCATGTGCTGCACAAGCATGCTGCCTGTATATGTTCCTGTCAATGCAGCTTTGAATTTGCGGGTAATATCGTAATTCAGAGTGAGGTAACCATAGCAGTCGGGTGTTCGGAATATCCGTTTCACAGGTGCCACATTCTCGTTTTCGCTCCATTGTTCGGGCTTTTTGTAACGGCTCGACTGCCACGTCAGGCCACCCTGAAACTGTACCTTGTTAGAAATGATGGCCTTCGCCTCGACGTTGAGTCCCGCCACGTAGGCACCCGAGCCATTGTAACGTTCGAGCACGGTATTTCCCTCGGCGTCGGTCTGCTCGAGTTTGCGCATCGCGAATACGTCGCTCAGATTGGTGTAGAAACCTTCGATCATCAGGTTGGTCATCACCGAGCCGAAAGTGTGGTACAGGTCGACCGAACCGCTCACGCTGTTGCTGCTCTCCTGTTTAAGACCCTTGGCAAGAACAGTCACGACACGCTCGCCACCCACCACGGCAATGTGGAAATCCTCGTCGTAGGCCTGAGGCGCGCGGAATCCGGTAGAGTAGGAGAGACGGAAGTTGACTTCGTCGCTCGGGTTGAATCGCACGTTAACGCGCGGCGATACGACGGCATTGGAAATCATCGAGTGCTTGTCGAGACGCGCTCCCACGAGGAATCCCCAGCGCTCGTTGCGCCACTCGTTCTGCAGGTAGCCGCTGTAGATATTCACGGTCTGCGTCACATCGTGATTGTAACCCTCCGATACGTCATGAAGCCTGTTGTGATTGTACTCTATGCCGGCAAGAAACTCCGAGGGCATGAAGAGCAGCTTGTTGAACTGATGGGTCCACTGGGCGCCCGATGTAACGACAAGATCATGAGTGCGACCGTAGGCATCTGGATCCTGTTCGCTGCCGTAGTAGCTCTTGCGGCGGGTGTCCTGTATGGCGCCGAATATATTAAGGTGGTCGCCACGGTCGGCTGTCCACAGGTCGTAGGCTATCTCGCCCGTGTTGATATTGTGGTCAAGCTGCTCGGCAATCATGGCCTCGTGGGCCACACGGTCGAGCTGGTCGCCGCCCCGGCGAAACTCGTGCGTGGTATGGTATTCGAGCGTAAGCCGCTGGTCGTCGGCAACGCGGGCGAAGCTCCTGAAGCCGAGTGTCTGCGATTTCAGCTGGCCCACTTCAGTGAATCCGTCGCCGTCGTGGTCATACCCGTCGCGATTGCGGCTCTGGCCGTAGATGGTAAGGCCCAGGCGTGAATCGTTGTTGACGATCGATGCGTTGAACGTCGTGTTGTTGTCAAGGCTTCCGCTCACACCTATCGACGTGAGTGTATGCGCTACCTCGGCATAGTTGGCTACCGGATCCTTGGTAATGATGTTGATTGTGCCACCTATGGCCGACGCGCCGAAAATGGCCGAGCCGCCCCCGCGCATCACCTCTATACGATCGATCATGTTGGCCGGAATCTGCTCGAGGCCATAAACGCCGGTAAGCGCCGAGAACACCGGGCGGGAATTCATCAGTATCTGTGAGTAGTGACCGTCGAGGCCGTTGATGCGCACCTGTGTAAAACCGCAGTTCTGGCAGTCGTTTTCAACCCTCACGCCAGGCTGGAACGACAGTCCGTCGGCCAGCGAGCTGGCATTGACCATGCCGAACAGCTTGTCGGTGACAACATTTACGAGCACCGGGCAGCTGCGTCGTTTGGTCTCGCTCTTGCTGCCTGTCACTACCACCTGGTCGAGCATGAAGGCATCGGAGGCGACGTAGAAATCAATCTCTACAGTTTTGCCAGCCTCGACATCGACAGGCTTGACCTGCGACGCATATCCTATCATGGCCGCTTCGATGTCATAGTGGCCCGGCTTGATGTTGCGCAGCACGTAGTGGCCTGTAGCGTCGGTAACGGTTCCTATCGACGTTCCCACAAGTCTTACAGGGTAATATGATAAATGTTCGCCGGTCTCGGCATCGACAATGTGCCCCATGATGTGGGCATCACTCTGTGCCATCGCCGGCACTGAAAAACATAATGTGAATAATGAGAGTATAAAAACGATTTTGTTTAACATAAACTTATTGCTTGATATTTGAACTTTGGATGGTGCAAAGTTCGGCATTAACGGCAGCCGCTACAATACCCACAATCGGGTATATTTTATCCGTACCCTTACCCCCTTGTCGCCGCGTGAATCATGGAAAAGCCCTTTAGAGTCGTTTTGATTATTAAAATATGCAAATATTGGGCGCATGTGGATTTAAAACGCTAAATTTGCACTTTATCACATAACTGTAAACAAAAGAATACTGTACAACCAATGGCTCAGAAACCTTCTATTCCAAAGGGTACACGCGATTTCTCGCCCGTCGAGACCGCGCGACGCAACTATATATTCGATACCATCCGCGAGGTGTTCCGCC
>CANDNO010000018.1 GCA_947386115.1 uncultured Muribaculaceae bacterium | reverse complement strand
CGAGATCCTCGGTAGTGACTGGAGTTCAGACGTGTGCTCTTCCGATCTACCTGCAGGGCCGCGGCGAGGCGCAGAGCATGTCGCCCGCGTGCCAGCTCTACTCGTCGACGCTGTCGTCTATGGCCACGGCGCCTGTTGCGGTCGAGGCTGCAGCGATTCTACCGTGCTTCTGGGTGTACTGGGCCGTGGGGCAGCATATCTTGAAAGAGGCCGGCGATGTCACGGGAAATCCTTACCGCCAATGGATTGAAACCTACGGCGACCCGGCGTTCACCGAGAGCAACCGCCGTGCAATCGATGCGTGTGATTTACTCGCCGAGCAATCTACAGCCGAGGTACGTGCCGAGATGACGCGCATGTTTGTGCTCTGTACCAAACTGGAATGGATGTTCTGGGATAGTGCTTACCGTATGGAACAATGGCCGATATGAACAAGTTGACTTACAGACGGGTGCTTTCGATAGCCGGAAGTGACCCGAGCGGTGGCGCCGGCATTCAGGCCGACATTAAATCATGCTCGGCCAACGGCGTATTTGCGGCAACGGCTATAACTGCTGTTGTCGACGAGAACACTGTCGGGGTATATGGCGTACACCCGGTGCCCGACGAGTTTGTTGCGGGCCAGATTCGCTCTGTTCTGGGTGATGTAGGTGCCGATGCCGTCAAGATAGGTATGTTGCACAGTTCGTCGCTCATACGTACCGTTAGAAACGCTCTTGACGAGTACCCCGAGGTGACGGATGTGGTGCTTGACCCTGTGATGGTAGCCACCTCGGGCGATCCCCTTCTCGAGAGTGATGCCGTGGCAACGCTTAGTGAATGCCTCATTCCGCGCTCCCGGGTAATCACACCCAACATTCCCGAGGCTGAGATTCTGTTAGGACACACGATAGACCGTGACTGCGATATTGCCGAGTCGGCTCGAGAGCTTGCGTCGCTCTATCCTGGTGTTGCGGTCTACCTGAAGGGGGGACACTCGGATAATGGAATGATTACCGATGTGCTTGTAGACGGTGACACTACCTGCCGTTTCACAGCCCCGCGTGTTGATACGGTCAACACTCACGGTACCGGGTGCACGCTGTCGTCGGCTATCGCGGCCAATCTGGCAAAGGGATTACCGCTTGTCGAGGCCTGCAGCGCGGCGCACGACTATGTTCACAATGCCATTGCCGAGGGTGCACCGTACAATATAGGCAAAGGGCACGGGCCCGTATACCATTTTTACAAACAGTGGGATTAGTCGAGCTTGGCTTAATTGTCTGATTATTAGTAAACATGCCAAAGGCATGTCCCTACGGTTTGGCGTAAATTTCGTCTGAAATTTTACCGAACATTAATTCAAGTTTACTTTCAGGGATGTGTGGCGGCCAGTGTGGTCGGTTGCTACAAGAATGTATATGCCGCGGGGCAGTGAGACCGAGAGCTCGTTGCCCCGTTGCTGTGCAATGAGGGCTCCTGTCGTGCTGTAGAGGGCGACATGGCTAAGGGGTGTCGACGAGTCGACGATAATGCCGTTGCCTGTGACCTTTACATTGAGTTGAGGTTCAACGTCGGTGGTGATCTCGTCGACTCCGCTGCTCTCGGGTGGCGTCCCGAGCTTGAAGTAGGCGAGGCCCTGGCGGGTTACGAGTACCCAGGCCTCGATGTAGCGGATGCCGTCGGTGTTGAGGCAAACCGATGTCGAGAAGTAGTCGTTGGGGGTCGAGCCGAGTCCGGCCGTGGGGTAACGGCCTATGAGCTCGCACGCGTTCCAGTCGGTTGTACGTTCCATCAGAACGAGTTTGCCGCCGGTCTGCGATTTGCCGCTCGGGGCCTGTGCCGGGGGCGTGTAGGTAGTGGCGATGCAGTAGTGCTTGCCGTTGTACATGAAGCGCTTGAAGTCGTTGCCGGAGATTACGCCGTCCATGGCGTTGCTGTTGACCGTTTTGTCGATAGTGCCGTCCATGGCAGTGAGGGCCGGGGCCTGGCTGTGGCCTGTGAGCCAGTAGCGGTGGTTGGTCTCGGCTACTGCGCGGGGAGATACGCCGAGTTTGACGGCAACTCCTGTTGCCGTTGTAACTTTATGCAATACCGGTTCCTCGTCGGCCACTCCGTCACTGAGCATGTATGTGACAACGTGGCTGCTGTGATCGCTGTCGCCGCCGAATGCAAATATCAACCGCCCCTCATCGAGGTTGCCGTCAATGTCGAAAGTATCGCCGATGCGGGCCATGCCGCCACGGCTCTTGGTGTTGAGAATGCACCGGGCCTGCGAGTTGTCGTTGTCCCATACGTACACTTTTATTGGCTCGTCGGCTTTGGCGGCGAGGTTGCAACCTATGAGCTTGCCGTCGACATGCTTAACGTCCATGAGCGGGAATGTGCCGCCGGTTACTCCGGTCATGTCGAGCATCCTGATTAGCTCGCATGTCGATGCATTGACGATGTAGACTTTCCCCGTAGATGGTGAAGTGATGTAAAGTTTGCCATCGCCGTAGCACATGTTGCGCAGTGTGAGCCAGTCATCGGCAAGCCATGCCGGTTTTTTACCGACGTTTTCCGAAAAGTTCCAGCCCGCTTCAAGTTCGATGGGTGGAGGGCCGGCTGTGAGGTCGACGAGCTGCCGGGTTATATTGTTGGCTGCCACGGTGACGGTGTGTCGCTTGGTGGCGTAGCCGCTTTTGATCACTTCGATGGTGTATGTGCCGTTGGCGAGGTTGAAGAATCCGTACACTCCGTTGCAGCAGTTGTCGGTGGTCATGGTCTGGACCCGCGTGCCGTCCCGGTCGTACAGATTGACGGTAGCATTGTTGATTGCGAGATGGCTGTCGCGGCCGCGGGTGGTATATTCGGTGTAGCCACACCCCTTGGAGAGATCGCGGATGTCGCCGATGATGCAGCCGGGCAGTGTGCCTGTGCCCCCGGCGCTGCCGCCGCTGTTGGCAAGCGCGGCGCGTGCAAGTTGCCATGCCGTGAAGCGGTTGAATACCTCGCTCTTGAGCCTTAGGCCGTCGGGGCGGTAATCGTGGAATGTTGTCTCGACGAGATAGCCGGGACGGTTGTTGGTGCGAAGCACTCCCAGGTTGTAACCGTAGAAGGCATAGTCGCCCGAGATGCGGCCGTTGGCGGTGAAGTTGGTGAGATGGCCGGTATTGTGCCAGTCGACTGTTGCCTGTGTCATCGATTTAGCGCCTGAGATTGTCTCGGTATTCTGAGCACTTGACGATGAGCGGTAGAACGAGATGATATAGTTGGCCGAGGCATTGGCGGCGTTGGTGTGGAGCGACATGAAGTAGCCGCCGTAGGAGTTGGATTGCGACGCTATTGTCGAAAGGTTGAGATCGTCGGCCGAGGTGTTGGTGACGCGCGACATTTTCACCTGTGCATTGTTGGCGAGCAGGAAATCGCGCAGGTGAAGTCCCCGCGACAGGTTGCCGTCGCTCTCGTAGAAAATCTCTACACCCAGTGGCATGGGGGTGGGGCGGTCGTTGCTGTCGTGGCCACCGTGTCCCGGGTTTATGTAGTATTTGCGACCGCCGAAATCGGCTGCCGAACCGTACAGTGCAATGATGGCAGCGGCGAGTATTGCCAGGGTCGTTCTCATCGCGATATGGGTGTAATGTTAAAAATATATAATTCTCCGTCGAGGGTGTTATAAGCCACCTTGCGACCGTCGGCCGACACGGTGGGGAACATCTTGACAGTACCGTCGGCAGGGGTGAGCAACTGCCTGCGTGAACTGTCGCGGGCCGCAACGATGTGAATGTCGCTCTCGGTGATGACGTGGCCGTCGTCGCTGTCGATCATACCCACTACCCAGTCGTTGTCGCGCCACACGGGGGCGTGCAGCGGACCGAGGTCTACGAGGTCGTTGCCGTCAAGGTCGCTTGTATAGGCTGTATTGTGGGCTATGAACAGCAGTCGGGTGCCATCGGGGCTGAGTGAGGTCCAGCAGTAGTTAACATCGCGTCCGTCGCGGGCGAGTATCGGGTCGACAACGTGGCGTGTTCCGTTGCGGTAAACGACCATCTTGAGGTCTTCCTCGGTGACGAGAGTGGCCGGGGTGGCGAGTCGTGCGGCGGCTTTCATGCGTGTGGATGATACGGCACGGATAGACAGGCGGCTGTTAAGGGGTATGGTGAGTTGGCCGCGCGTGATGTCGATGTTGTTGACATGCGGGCCGTGAGATACGACGGTTGAGCGTTGCATCGTGGCCAGATCGAGCGTGTGTATGCTCATGGACTGGTCGGCAAGATGAGCCTCGCGCATCACGACCATGCTGCCGTCGGGGCTCATGGATGCTTTGTAGCCGGCGCCGGGCAACTCGCTGAGGATGCGGTAGCGGCCGTCGGCGACCGATACGAGGGCGAGACCGTCAAATGCCTCGGAGGTAACCAGCAGTTCGTTGCCGTCGGGGCTGAACTGCGGGTGATAGCATGCGTGACCGGCGACTGCTATGTGACGGGGCGCCGAAACGGTGAACTCTTGGGCCGACAAGCTCGCTGTCGACAGGAGTAGCATTCCCAATATCGTTTTGTGTAGTTTCATGATATGGATTAAGAATGGAGAGAGGGGGATATGGTTGATAGTTATTAGTTTATAGTTGATAGTTGATAGTTATTAGTTTATGGTTGCTTTTTAGTACATGGGGTCCCATGGTGGGAGGAGGGTGGGTTTCTCGCGGGTGATATCGAGGGTTTTGGCGGGAATGTATTTCTTGTTTACTACGAGGCGGAAGAGGTATTCGTCGAGCCAGCGGTCGGTGATGACGATGTGGCCGTTGTTGGGTCCGTCGCCCCAACTGTTCTCAACAAGCCACTTGGTGGGGTTGCCTGTGGCGGGGTCGATGTCGACTGCTACAAGGGTCATGGCGTGGCTCGAGCCGCTGGCGCCGGTGAGGATGCGCTGGCGCTTGTCCATGCCGAATGTGGTGCCGAGCAGGGCATCGTAGTCGTAGTTGTTGACGTCGAGAGTGCCGTTGCTGCGGTTGTGGAACTTGCCTACGTCGCAGCTCATGTACATCATCGTCGAGTCTTTGATCGACTCTATGGCCATCTGTTTGATCTCGTCCATGGGTAGGTTGATGTAGGTCCAGTTCTGGCCGTCGTAGGTGTGGCGGTAGAGGTCAATCTCGTACATCTTGTGGTAGGGGCGAGTGGGGTCGTTCATTATCATGACATAGTCGCTGTGCAGGTCGTTGCCCATGAGCTCGTTGTAGAATTCGAGCGGGGTGTACTCGCGGGTCGATTCAATGGCGCCGGTGTAGTCGCGCTTGGTGTAGGTGAACTTGGCGGGCGGGGTGCCGTAGTTGAGGGCAAGCAGGCGGTAGGTCTCGGCGAGCATCTGCTCTTTGCGCTCGGCTACAGTCTTTGGTTTGGCTCCGCCGGCAATCATGTCGCGCAGCTCGAGTCCCCACTCCTTGAGTTTCCAGCCCAGCAGGCGTGAGAATGTGGCGGTGTTGTTGCTCGAATAGGTCTCGGGCATGGCATAGTCGGGAACTACTCCATACTTGGTGATGATGTCCGACACTCCGGTGTACTGGCCACCATCGCCCAGGGCGTTGTGGAAAAGCCATTGAACGCGGCGGTCGTTGATGTCGTCGCCGGCAGTATCGATGATCGACTGCAGGAAGAGGTTGCTTTTCTCGAGCTGGTCGTAGAAAAAGTTGTAGGCCTGAGAGAGTTTAAGCTTGTTTATGTCGTTGTTTTTGATGGCTTGCGAGCGCAGGACGTTGAGGCCGGTGAAGAGCCAGCAACGGCCCGAACGTTTCTGGTCGGTGATGCCCACCGATGGCACGCGGTAGGTGAACTCGTTGTCGAAGTTGGCACGATTGTCGGCCGATGCGGCAAGGGTGTTGATATCGGCTGTATTGAGAGCGTTGTGAATGGCACGGTCGGCTGCTGTGGGCTGATATGATTCGTGCAGACGGTTCATCATATCAGAGTCTATGCCACCTTGAGCCTGAGCCACGGCCGTAAGTGAAACCGCGATGCCCACGCCGAAAAGTATTGAGCGAGTGTTCATTGGGGAGATAATTGTGTGAGTGAGATAGTCGGGGTGACAGGATTCGAACCTGCGACCACCTGGTCCCAAACCAGGTGCGCTACCGGACTGCGCTACGCCCCGAGAGTCGTATAGACACCACAAAGATAAAACAAAATATATAAACACGCAAATTTTCGCCGACCTCTTGAGCGCGGATTCCGCTTTTTGGCACGGCTTGTGGGTGTTTGGTTTGAATCGCGGATTACGCTGTTTTTGGGGGCCGGGTTGATGTTTTGGTTTGAATCGCGGATTACGCGGATTACGCGAATTTTTTTTGGGGGGGAATTACGCTGTTTTTTGGTGAAAAATAAGTGGCCGCGGCATCACTGTCGCGGCCACTCGGGCTTGATTTGGAGTTCAATATAATTCACATAGACCTTATTGAATTACATCTCCCTATCTCGAGCAAATGAACTCGTTTTCCTGTTTATTTTTTAGGTGCATTGAGGGGAGCGCTGCTCTTTAACAGAGGTATAGCGATGTTGGCCTCAAGAGTACCCCAGTAGTGCTTAACGCTTACAGGTACGATGATGAATGCATCGGCCTGCAGGGGTGAACCGTTGTTCTGGAAGGTGAGGTCACCGGTTGTGCTGTCGATGTCGGCAGTCATGTTGAGCGACTCAAGAGTGCGAACATTCTTTGTGCCGGCTGCGTCATCAGCAATCTTGATGGTCTTGCCGAATACAGGTGCCTCAACACCGTAGTAAGCGTAGTAGTCGGCTGCGTACTCGTCGTCAACGGTGGGCTCTTCGGCAACGAGGTTACCGTAAGCGTCGGTGAGTGTGAGGTACTTGCCAATGTTCTCGATTGTCTGAGTGCGTGAGTTGTCGGTGATCTTAACACCAAGTTCAGTGTTTATAGTCAGGATCTTGACAATCTGCAGGTATGTGCTACCGAATACATAGCGGTTGTTGGGCTCGCCATTTTCACCGTTCATGCCGTTGATGTTAGAAGACCAGTCGATCTTGATAGTACCACCGTTGCTAACGAGTTTCTCGCCTGCAGCTGTATGAGCGATGGTGTAGCCAATCTCGTCAAGGTTCTTCTGGTTTGCGGCTGTGAATCCCCAGTGAGTGAATCCGTTGGGGAGTATGAGAGCCTCACCTACATAAGCGGGATTGCCGGTCTTAGCATAGTTGATGTCAAAGTATCCACATGACAGCATGCCGTTAACGTAATCTTTGAAGCGACCCTCAAGGATGTTGGTCATATACTCGGCTTTCTGAGTTCCATTGTAAGGAATTTCCATGGGCACAGGATAAACCTTCATGGTGTTGTTCTTCCACTTGAGATCATCGGTCTTACCAAGAGTAGTTGCAGCAACCTTTGTAGTAACAGTCCACTTAAGATTGATAGTCAGGTTAGAGTGGAGACCGGTGGGATCGGTGAAAGTAACTTTCTTGGTAACTACAACTTTGTTATCACCTACATTGAGTTTGCCAAGCTGTTCGGGAGTCAGTGACCATGTCATTACGGGTATTGAAGCATCCAAATTGGCAGCAACGATGTTGGGGGTAAGAGTTCCGTTCTCATCGTTAGCGGGGTCAATGATAGGATCAGCCTGTCCGTAAATCTTGGTGAAGTCTTCCTTAGACATACCCTTATTCTCGTTCAGTTTCTCAAGTACGCGCTCTGACATCTCTTTCCAACCGAAGTCGAATGTAGCGCCATTGCAGGGCTTACCCTCTGTTGCAATGTCTTCCCAGTTTATTTCGATGGGTTTGAGATCCTCAGGTGTAAAGATAACCTTGAAGTATTTCTGCTCTACGATATTGTTGTTGATTTTGTCGAACAGAGTAGCAGCAATAATGGGCTGCTTACCTACGGTTACCTGGTTGTCGGTGGCACCTGAAGTGGCGATAGCTGTGAGAACAGAATTGTTTTCACCAGAAAGCTTCACGTACTTCTGCTGGTCGGCTTTGTCCTCAGTGGGTGCATAAACGAAGTTTACGATATGGAACTGAATGTCGAAGCCAAATTTCTGAAGATTAGCGCGTGTAAGAACGCTATGTCCGTCGGGAGCGATGAATTTGCAACCCTCAACATAGTCATAAAGGTTATGTTCACCTTTATAGAAAAGTTTGAGTGAAATGTCGTCGCCGGGCTGAGAATTCTTCAGAGTCATTGAGTCGGTGTAAAGGTGGCTGGCGTCACCATAGTATTTACCCTTGATGAATGCGAGCTCGGGCTTGAAGTAAGTCTCGGCAAGACGGGTGAACTCAGAGTAGATGTTGGCCTGAGACTCGCCGTTGTCTTCGAAGAGATGCTTTGTTGCTACAGGTACCTTGAGTGATACGGTGTAGATCTGTTTGCCTGAGAGGTTGAGCGATGCGGGTTTGGTCTTGCCGAGTTTAACGGTAAGGATGCCGTTGTCGCCAACCGATGCGCTTGCTACGTTAACAACGTCGTTCTCAGCCTCGGCGGCACGAGAAGTGGCGATGCGGGTAACAAATGCCATGTTCTGGATCTGGATATCCTCATCTTTGATAGTACCGGGGTTGAGGCGATAGTCGGCGCTGGTCTCGTTGTTGGTAACGCTAACTTCGGTTGTGCCGTTTACCCAAGCGTTGTTTTTGTAAACCTGCTTGAAGTATTTGGCCGACTCAAACTCGATAGTGGGAATGCCACCTACATAGAGCTCGGGAATGAGTGTAACCGATGTGAGACGGTTAACCATAGTGCCGGCGATTGTATTGACAGCGTTAGATACTTCCGACGAAATCTGAGCCGAGATGGCTTTGAGTTCGGCCTGAATAGCAGCGATGTTGTCGCTGTTGGCTTTAACTGACTTTTCAAGGTCGCCGAGTCGTTTTACGATACCGTCGATGAGAGCGACTTTCTCGGTAATCTTGGCGTTTTCAAGAGCGGTCTTGAAAGCTTTGAGAGCAGAGATCTCGACGTTGATACTTTCGATAAGCTTAACCTGCTCCTTGAGGTCGCCGAGCTGCTTGTTTATATCGGTGAGGTCGATATTGTTAAGGCTCTTTTCGATACCTTCGATCTTACCTGCCAGTTTAACCAGATCCTCCTGGCTTGCTTTGCCGTCGATGAGGGGTTTGAGCTGGTCGATTACTGCCTGGATAGCCTCAGCCTTGGCCGTAGCGGCGGCTTCCTTAGCGAGAGCTGCGGCAGCCTCGGCTTGATTGCCTTTTTCAAGAGCACGCTGTGCGTCGGCTGCAGCTGCCTTTGCAGCCTCGTTGGCCTGACCTAAAGCTGTCTGGAGTGCGTCAAGCTGTTTGCTTAGACCATCAGCGTTGGCGTTGATCTCCGTAATGTCATCATCGTAGTCCTTACAGCTCACGAAACCAGTCGCAGAGCCTCCGAGCAACAATGCTGCCATTGCAATGTTTAAAAATCTTTTGTTCATGTTAATTGTAAATAAGATTTATTTATTAAAGTGGTTTTTCCGATTTCTTGCGCTGCAAAGTCGTCACTTCGCGGGGTGCACAAATTTTTGTGACAAAAGTACATCATAAGGTTGAGGTAGGAGCAGTATTTGCGTAGCGACATTGACACGCAATTGTGGCGAGTTTTACACAAGCGAAATTTTTACCTAAAATTTGTGAAATCAGGGAGATAAAGGTTAATGGAAATCGCGATGCAGCATTTGCGACGTATGTGATGCGGAGCGCGCAACGGTTATTTTTCATGGGTAGTGTTGGCGGCGTTGAGGCTGGTGCCGTCAGTGGGAATTCAAAGCCCCGGCTTGCTGCGTTCCTTGATGTTGTCGGAGAGAATCTCGAAGAAGTCACGGCCGAGAATCAGAGATATGCGACTTAAGAGGTCGGTGTCGATCGAGTTTTTCTGAAAAAGGCGGTAGACGTTCGAGCGGTCGAGGTGCAGTTTACGTGCAAACCAAGATACTGTTCGCTCCTGGGCTTGAAGCTCTTCTTTGATGAGTTGGCCTATCGGTGTCACAGGCTTTTGGCGATTTTGACATGTCTTCAACGGGCTGTTCCCCAGGTAATTGTTGCCGATAGAAAGACGTGCCTTGATTAATAAAAAAGCGCAGGGAACATCAGCTAAACTTAAGTGCGGGCATCGCCAAACGCCTACGAAGAAGTTTACAACCATGTGAGCCCTACGCCGGCCGTTATATCGGGCCGACGCCCCGGCGAAATTGGTTTCTGATATCTCCGAAAATGGAGATATCAGGCCAGCGTAGGGCGTTAGTCGGCAGGATATGCGACAACGTAAGCGTCGTTTAGGTTGCTTATTCCTTCCTTCGTGATAAATTTGGCGATTTTGCACTTAAAGGATTAAGCTAAACACGCTTAATGAATAAAAAAACGGGCGGGCGAATGTCTCTACATTCACTCGCTCGCAGCAAAGTTACTATATTTACGGCTAACGTGCAAGGCGGGGGGTAGGTACGAGGTTCGGGGTACAAGGTTCAAGGTTCAAGGTGCGAGGTACAAGGTTCGGGGTGCGAGGCGCGGCGGCGGTTGCCTATTGTAGGAACGCGGCGTGCCGCGTGGAATATGCTGCTGGATTCTTCTTTTGTACGGGCGCGATAAATCGCGTCCACCGGAGACAAAAAGGAATGATCCTTTGGGACAAGGTTCAAGGGACGAGGGTCGAGATGAGACTGTGAATGATTTCGCGGAATTGGCGAAATTCGCGGTTGAGTGGTTGGTGGGCGTTAGAACTGGAAGTAAATGAAGGGGGCGACGTCTTCGCCTGCGAATTCGAGAACGAGTTGAACCACTATTAGAAAGACAATTAACTTGGCTATCCACCAGGATTTTACGAAGAGTGTGCCGAGGCCGTCGATTATGCGCGACGGTAGCGAGTGGGCGGTGATGATTACGGCCATCATGATTACCCACATCCACCTCACGCTCAGAAACGGTTCGGCGTATGAGAGGGAGAAATTGGTGAATATATTCTTGATTATCAGCCATGAATCGAGCCATGAGTCGGCGCGGAAGAATACCCACAGCAGCGAGACGTATAGCATGGTGATGCTCCAACCAAGGGCTTTGATCCACCAGCTGTCGGGTAGCCGGCGCGTGAGGGGTAGGGTGGCTTTGTGAACGGCGAGTCCGACGCCGTGCATTGCGCCCCAGAACACGAATTTCCATGCCGCGCCGTGCCACAGTCCGCCTATGAGCATGGTGAGGAAGTTGTTGAGGTAGGTGCGTAATGTTCCCCGGCGGTTGCCTCCGAGGGGTATATACACGTAATCGCGTAGCCAGGAGGATAGCGATATGTGCCAGCGGCGCCAGAACTCGGTGAGATTCTTTGACTTATAGGGAAAGTTGAAGTTCCGGCTAAGCTTGAATCCCATTATTAGCGCCAGGCCTATTGCCATGTCGCTGTAGCCTGAGAAGTCGCAGTAGATCTGCATTGTATAGCCAATGACTCCCATGAGGCTTTCGAAGCCCGAATAGCCTGTTGGATTGGCGAATATAAGATCGTTATACTGTGCTATATAGTCGGCAATTACGGCTTTCTTGATGATGCCGGTGATGATCATCCAGAGGGCGGTGTAGAGCTCGGTTGTGGTGGCGTGATAGCGTGAGCGTATCTGAGGCAGAAAATAGTCGGCACGCACGATGGGGCCGGCTACGAGAGCCGGGAAGAACGACAGGAAAAACACATACTCGAGCCAGGTAGCGGTAGGTGCTACCCGGCCTTTGTAAACATCTACAACATAGCTTATTGACTGGAATGTGTAGAATGAAATTCCCACCGGTAGGATTATGTCGAGCGGCTGGAAATTGCCCTCGACCATGCGGTTCCAGTTCCACAGGAAGAAGTTGGCATATTTGAAGTAGCCTAAGACGCTAAGCGACACTATGATAGATACCGTTGCGAGGACTTTGCGGCGCCATTTTACGTCGGTTCGTGCCATGAAGCGCGAAACCGTCCAGTCGATGAGTGATGTCGCGGCGAGAAGAAGAACGAACCAACCGCTTGATTTATAGTAGAAAAAGAAGCTGAAGCCGACTACGAACGTGAGCATGTACCACAAGCGGTTGCGCACGAGGGCGTAGAGTGGCATAAACAGCAGAAACAGAGCCCAGAACGTGCCCGATGAGAATAGCATAGGCTCGGCCGGTGTGTAGCTGAGCATGCGTCCGGCATTATGTATAAGTGTAGATATGTCGATGTCGGCAATCATACGTTTAATTCAAAGGTTGTAAGAGTGTTACGCGGGCAGGACGGCCTTTCTGTTTGGAGGGTGCAGACAGGCGTATGGGGTGGGCGCAGTGTTCGGGTATCCATCTCACGACGCTGTCCATCCACTCGGCGGCGCTTTCAGATGTGGGGTGTGCACCATCGCTTTTTCGCTTGAAAGTCATGCCGTTGGATAGGAAGAACTGTCCCTCGTCGAGGGTCGTTTGCAGCAGATCGTTGATGCCGGTATCCTCTTTCCAGTTGGGCGGGCCTATCCACAGTAATGGACGGTCGCCTATCTCGCCGAGAAGGTGGGCGAGAGGCTTCTCTCTCTTTTTAGCTATGTCGCGCACAAACAGCTCGTTAGCGCCAAGGCATGCTACGATGTAGTCGGGTTTGAAGCGGTGAATGAAAGTTGATAGGGTGTCGCAGTCGCCCCATACCTGAGTGGTTGAGCTATACCATATTACGGTGTAGAGAGTGTGTCCGTTTTCCTCGCAGTAGGCTGCCAGTCGGGGAGACAGACCCTCGAGCATCGAATCGCCGAAAAACAGTATGGTTTTAGAAGCAGTATCAACCGGAACGGGAAATTTCGAAGCCGGGATTGAGTCTACGCGAATAGTGTCGGTCGCAGGTACCGTGTCTACAATCCATGGGGGTAGTTGTGTGAGTTCTTCATAAAACGAAGCCTTTTTCAAGGTGTGATTTCCAACCTTGATTTCGTCGAAATATGATACCGCGGCTACGACACCAAAGGCGACAAGAAGGAGTAGCCAAAGCGATAAATAACCCCGTTTCATGTTATGTTTATTTATGATTCGTTTGTAATATTTAACTATTTAAGAGGGCTCCAAATCAACATTTTTCTACTTCAGGCGGAACATATATCCCAGCGTAACGGTGATGGCGTTGCCTCGAGAGGCATTGAAGTAGTCTTTTTTCGATGCCGGGAAAATATTTCCGAGGCCGTAGTAATATCGACCCTCGAGCATGATGTTGTGTTTGCGTTTGATCGTGAACTGAACGCCGGCGCCGGCACAGATACCGTAGTCAAAACGAGTGGAGATGTCCATCTTCATTTGCTCGGTGGTGCGGTTGGCCGTGGGGAATCCCTCGATGGAGCCTATTTTGTTGACGTCGAAGTTGGCGTCGACATTGTCGCCTATCATGTAGCAGAGTTGAGGCCCGAGGTTAAAGAAACCTTTGACTTTGCGGCCACCGAAGAAGATATGGGTCATGATAGGCAGCTCAATGTAGGTGAGCGTGTGGCTGTAGCTGAACTGGGGTGTCTCGGTAAAATCCTCGGTCCATCCGCGTTGGGTGAGGTTGAGCTCGGCGCGAATGCCTACGTGGCGCTCCTCGGCCCACATTGCCGATACGCCCATCGTGATGCCTTGATGGAACTTCTGCTCGATCGACGGGTTGAATGATTGCTGTGACATGGCAACACCGGCATGGCCTCCTATATGAAAATGAGGCTTGTAGAGGGTCTGCGCCTTGATGCCGCAGCAAGAGGCGGCGATGAGAGCAAGTATTAAAGCTATGCGTTTCATTTACTCAAGAGTGGTTTTAATGACATTGCCGCCGGGGCCGAAGGTGACGATGAGCAGGGCATTGTTGACCTCACCCTCGCCGGGTTTCTGCTCGAAGTTCATCACGCTCTGCAAGCCGGTGTACGGGCCCAGGTGGTCGGCAAATTCCTTGCCGTAGTCTTTGAGAGCCGAGATAAGATACATGCCGGTGTCGAAGCCCAGGAGGCCTTGAACGGGAGCGGCGTCGAGCATTTCAGTGCCGTAGACTTGCTTGAAAAGCTCGTTGACTGCCACGGTCTCGGGATTTTTCATATCGGCATAAAAACGAGTGTAGATGGTAGCCTCGAGCTCGCAGAGGCGGTTGAAGTATTCGCCGCGGAAAATAATCCAGTCGGGGTAACCGAACAGTCGGGTAGAGTGGGACGGACGAGAGTCACCAAAGCGACGTATTGCCTCGGATATCTTGGCAAACTCGGCACGTGAACCCGAAACGGGAACGAATACATAGTTCCGCTCCATCGAGAGCGTGTCGAGGTCGCGGTGTGACAGGAGGTTGCGGAATGTAATCTCGCGATATCCCACCGAGTCGTTGTCGAGACGCTGCTTGAGCAGCGATGTGAACGCGTCCTTGTCGGCCGCGCCATCGATGCGCGACAGGAACACCGGAGTGTAGGACCCGTACATCTCGGCAAAAGCGTCGACAGCCTTCTCAAGCATGGGGGAATGGGGGATGTTGGCCTGCATCACGCGGGGATTGCCGGCGTAGAGATTGCTGCGCACATTGAACGTGTTGTACAGGCGTGTGCCGCTCATCATGTAGTCCGAGATAATCTGTAGCTGAGCCTCGTTGTCGGGGCCAATTATGAGATTCATGTCGGCCATCTCGGGGCGGCGCATGATGGCGCTAACCGAGTCGGGCGATGCCGATGAATCGTAGGCATAGATATTGATGAAATGTCCCGGGGCGTTCTTGAGCGAGTCGGCCGCGAGCAACAGGCCCTTGTAGAACTCGACAAACAGCTGGGCGTTTTTACCTTGCTCGGCCGAGTGGAGCATGAACGGCAATATCACGGCCATGTTGAGCGTGTCGACATCCTGTCCGAGTTGGTCGAGTGAATCGCCCACGGCCACGATATACTGGCGGGAGATGCGTTCCTCGCTCGGAATGAGAGAGTATTTGTTGGGATCATCGTAGGGTATCAATGATTCGGTTTCGGGTTCGGTGGTGGCGATGTTGGCGGGCTGGGCCGAAGCAACGTTGTCGGAAGCCTTGATGACAAGCACGTCGCCGGCCTTCACACCATATTCGGCCGACGGGTTGAGGGCGATGAGCTCCTCCATCGTGATATTGAATTTATGGCTAATGCCATACAGCGATTCGCCACGTTTCACGGTATATGTCTCGGCCCCGTTTGCCGCATTGGCCGCAGGTGCAGCCTCGGCACGAGCCGCAGGCACCGTAACCTCGGGGGTAGCGGCAGGAGAGGCGGTAACTCCTGATTTCTTGTTGACAAGAGACGTGGGGATATACAGGCGCATTCCGGTGCGCAGGCCGTCGGCCGCCGAAGGATTGTAGCGAGTGATCTCGACCGTTGGCAACCCGAGCTCACGCGAAACATCATAGATGTTCTCACCTTTTTTTACATCATATATATAACACTCGCGTCCGCCGACGGTAGTTACGGGCAGGTCGCGGGCAACGAGGCTGAAAGGCGCTAACAGGCCAAAAATCAGCGTTATTACGAAATAACGGGCAATTCGCATCATAATTATCTTAATGTTGGAGCTACAAAAGTAGGTAAAATATCGCAGATTTTAAGTAACTTTGCGGGCTGAAAACACCTATTATATGCAGAACATTAGAAATATTGCCATCATTGCCCATGTTGACCATGGCAAGACTACTCTCGTTGACAAGATGCTGCTGGCAGGGCATCTGTTTCGCGACAACCAGACTACCGGTGAGCTTATTCTCGATAACAATGACCTGGAACGCGAACGCGGCATAACAATTCTATCAAAAAATGTATCCATCAACTATAAGGATACCAAAATCAACATAATCGATACTCCGGGACACGCCGACTTCGGCGGCGAGGTGGAGCGTGTGCTCAATATGGCCGACGGCTGTCTGCTGCTGGTGGATGCTTTCGAAGGCCCGATGCCTCAGACCCGTTTCGTGCTGCAAAAGGCTATTCAGATGGGGCTTAAACCTGTTGTCGTTATAAATAAGGTCGACAAACCCAACTGCCGTCCCGACGAGGTGCAGGAGATGGTCTTTGACTTGATGTTCAGTCTCGACGCTACTGAGGATCAGCTTGATTTTCCCACTATCTACGGTTCGGCCAAGAATGGCTGGATGAGTACCGATTGGAACAAACCCACCGACAATATCCTGCCTGTGCTTGACGCTATAATGGAATATATTCCGGCTCCCAAGACTCTCGAGGGTGATGCACAGATGCTTATTACCTCGCTCGATTTCTCGAGCTATGTAGGCCGTATCGCTGTGGGCCGTGTTCACCGCGGTACACTGCGTGAGGGCATGGACATAGCGCTGTGCAAGAAAGATGGCTCGGTGACACGCCAGCGCATCAAGGAGTTGCACGTGTTTGAGGGTATGGGCCGCAAGCGTGTCGAGAGCGTGAGCAGCGGCGATATCTGTGCTCTTGTAGGTATCGAGGGTTTCGAGATTGGCGATACCGTGGCCGATTTCAATAATCCCGAGCCTCTGCCCCGCATAGCCATCGACGAGCCTACGATGTCGATGACGTTTACGATCAATGACAGTCCGTTCTTCGGTCGTGACGGCAAGTATGTGACTTCGCGTCATATCGCCGACCGTCTTACCCGCGAGCTTGACCGCAATCTGGCTCTGCGTGTGACCAAGGATGACCATCAGGATGTATGGACGGTTTATGGCCGTGGCGTGCTTCACCTGTCGGTTCTTATCGAGACCATGCGTCGCGAGGGTTATGAGTTGCAGGTTGGTCAGCCTCAGGTGCTTATCAAGGAGATCGACGGTGTAAAATGTGAGCCTGTCGAGCTGCTCACCATCAATGTGACAGAGGAGTATGCTTCGAAGATGATCGATATGGTAACCCGCCGCAAGGGTGACTTGCTGTCGATGTCGTCGCAGGGTGACCGCTCGCACATGGAATTCCAGATCCCGTCGCGTGGTATCATAGGACTGCGTAACAACGTGCTTACAGCGTCGGCCGGCGAGGCAATCATGGCTCATCGTTTCCTCGAATACCAGCCTTGGAAGGGTGATATCGAGCGTCGAACCAACGGCTCGCTCATAGCGATGGAAGCCGGCACTGCCTACGCATACGCTATCGACAAACTGCAGGACCGCGGCCGCTTCTTCATCTTCCCGCAGGAAGAGGTGTATGCCGGACAGGTAGTAGGTGAGAACGCCAAGGACAACGATATCGTTGTCAATGTGACCAAGTCGAAGAAGCTCACCAACATGCGCGCATCGGGTGCCGATGACAAGGCCCGCATTGTTCCCCCTGTGGTATTCAGTCTGGAAGAGGCTCTCGAATACATCAAGGAGGACGAGTATGTCGAAGTGACTCCCCACCATATACGTTTGCGCAAGATTATTCTTGACGAGCTTGAGCGTAAGCGTGCCGGACGCTGATTTCTCTCGCGTTGCAATTATACATTACGCTCCGTGTCAACACCGCTTGGCGCGGAGCGTAAACTTTAATGATATTACGGGTGTTTAATAGTTAAATTCGTCACGACAATGTTCAAGTACTGCATCATCACACTATCAGCTTTGTTGGCCACGGCGCTTGGTGCCGTGGCAGAACCCCGCATGGTCTATGGCAACGACAGTGTGCCGCCCCACCAGTCGGTGGGCCTGGTTCTGAGCGGAGGCGGTGCCAAAGGTATCGCCCATATAGGTGTGATACAGGCGCTTGAAGATAATGACATACCCATTGATTACATAACCGGCACCTCGATGGGTGCAATCGTGGGTGGCCTTTACTCGATAGGCTATACGCCCGATGAAATGCTGCAACTATTATTGTCGCGCGATTTCTCGTACTGGTCGACCGGTCGCATTGATGAGAATCTGGTGTATTATTTTGCAAAGACTGAGCCTACGCCGGTAATGGCATCGGTTCCTATCTCGCTGGGCGACTCGGCCTCTGTGACCAAATTCCCTACGAGTCTGATTTCGCCTCTGCCCATGAATTTTGCGTTCATGGATCTTTTTTCGGCCTATACGGCACAGTGCGGCGGTAATTTTGACCGACTGTTTGTGCCGTTCAGATGCGTGGCTTCGGATGTCAAGAACAAGCATAAAGTGGTGTGTGGCAGCGGACAACTTGGCGATGCCATAAGGGCATCGATGAGCTTTCCTGTGGTATTCCAGCCTATCGAGATGGACAGCGTGCTGCTGTATGACGGCGGAATTTATGACAACTTTCCTGTTGATGTGATGCGCAGCGAGTTTGCGCCGTCGATAATGATAGGTGTCGATGTGCATGGAACTACCGACCCTGCCAAAGCCCGTGACCTTATGAACCAGGTCGAGGAAATGGTGATACAGAACAACGATTACACTCTCCCCGAGGATGAGGGAATTAAAATACGCATCGATCTTAACCGGTTCTCACTGCTTGATTTCCCTGCCGCGCGTGAAATCTATCAGATAGGTTATGACCACGCAATGGCGATGATGGACTCGATCAAGGGGCGTGTCACAACCCGCATACCTGCGTCGACGCGCCGGCTCAAGCGTGATGTGTTCAAATCGGCCACGCCCTATCTGCGTTTTGACAAGGTTGACGTGAGCGGAGGCAATCGCAGAGAGAATGAATATATCAAGTATCTGTTCACGAAGAACCGTCCCGACACGTTCGGCATCGAGTCGGCCCGACTGTCATACTATCGGGCAATTACTCCCGGCAAGCTGAGTGATCTGCACCCCACGGCTATATACAACGATACAACCGGGCTATTCAACCTGCAACTGAAAGCCGATGTCAAGAATAATCTGACGGTAGGTGTTGGCGGATACCTCACATCGTCGGCCAACAGTATGGCATTTCTTTCGGCCCGCTACACGTCGATGTCGCTCAAGAGCATGGATGCCTCGCTTGATGCCTGGATAGGTCAAAGCTATATGGCTGCGTCGCTGAACACACGGCTCGTGCTCCCTTCGCGCACTCCAACGGCGTTCTCGGTGCAGGCTGTAGCATCACGGCGCAAATATTATGAGAGCGACAAGCTGTTCTTCGATGCAGCTGTGCCTACGTTTATCACCACGGTCGAGGCCTTTGGCCGTTTGCGATACTCGATGGCTGTAGGTCGTAGCGGAAAGGCAACGATCGACTTTGGCGGAGGAACCCGCGTGAGCCGCTTTTACCGCAACGATGTGGGGAACTACGTTAACGCGAGTCGTGACAATACACGCTTCAATATAGGTCAGGGACGCATTCTTCTTGACGCTTCGACGCTTGACAACCTTACGGCTCCAACTACGGGCAACTACAGCCACCTGATGGCGTCGTGGAATGTGGGCCGCTACCATTACCGGCCCGGTATAGAGGGTTTTGAGGCCCGCGACCGGTCGACCAACTGGCTCATGGCACAGGTGCATCTTAAGAGTTTCAAACGGCTCGGCAAGCACTTCAGCCTCGGTGGAGAGCTGAATGCCGTTTATACCAACCGCGGGCTGCTCGACAACTATAATGCCACGATTGTAAACGCTCCCGCTTTTACGCCCACTCCGGCTGCCGACAATACGTTTAATCCGGCTTTCAGAGCCAATGCTTTTGTGGCGCTTGGCGCCGTACCGGTGTGGATAATAAACGATAACCTGCAGGTACGCGGAAATTTCCATGTGTTCCAGCCCATGCGTCGTATATTGCTTGATACGACTACCGGCGATGCGTATTACGGACGCTGGTTCTCAAAGCGGTTTGCATATTGCGAACTGGCGGCAGCCTATACGTTCAGGTTTGCGACGCTCAGCGTTTATGGCAATTATCAGAGCTATCCGGCGCGCAACTGGAATGTGGGAATGTCTTTCGGCTTGTATTTCCTGGCTCCGTCGCTCAATTGATCACTCGCAGTCGGTGCGGACGAAGTGGTGATGGGCCGAGCACTCATGAATGGTGTTGTCAACGATGAGGTGTCGTGAAGCCATCGAGGCGATGGTTGTCATCTCGTGAGATACCAGCAGAATTGTGGTGTCGGGAGCTAAGTTCTCAAGGATTGTGTAGGTGTGTTGCTCGAAGTTTTTGTCGAGGTAACTCAACGGCTCGTCGAGCACAAGGACACTGGGCCGGGAGATGATGGCGCGGCCAAGCAGGGCACGTTGAAGCTGTCCGCCCGACAAGGTGCCTATGGCAGCTTCGCTATGCGATTTCAGTTCTATGGTGTCGAGTGTTTCTTCAATCAGGGTGTCTTGATTCTTGAGTTTTGAACCGTAAGGCCCCAGCAGACCCGACGCTACCACCTCGCGCACGGTTATGGGGAATCGCGAGTCGATCATGTTCTTTTGAGGCAGATAGCCAATGTGCAGTCGGTCAACCCGGTTGCCGTTTATGTCGTGGTATGTCACAGAGCCGCGGGTTGGTTTGAGCAGTTTCAGAATAATGCGCAGCAGGGTCGATTTGCCGCCGCCGTTTGGACCGGTGATAGCCAGAAAATCGTTACGGCACACGTCGAGGCTCACGTCGGTGAGGACGCGACGGTCGTCCCATGACATTGATATGTCTTTCAGGGATATTATGGTCTGATTATCAGTGGCGGTCGAGTGCATCGGTTATGATATTTATTTGGGCTTCCCAGTCGGGGTCGAGCGGATTAATAGTCACTACGTCGGCACCTGTCTCGCGGCTTATGGTTTCGGCCTGGCGTGAGTCAAAATCGGCCTGTATGAACAACGTTCGGGAGCCGGTGTCGGTAGCATGGTCGATTATTTTGCGCAATCCTTCAACGGTTGTTTCGCGTCCCTCGCTTCCAATACTTATCTGTTCCAGGCCGTAGTCGCGGGCATAATAGCTCAGCGACGGGTGCCATACGAGAAATGATTTTACCGGGATGGAGTCGAGTCGGGATTTAATGGTACGATCGATCGAGTCGAGTCTATGGTCAAGCCTTTCGGCCCGGGCGGTGTAATAAGATTGGTTGTCGGGGTCGATCTTGATGAGTGTCGCGAGCATGTTGCAGGCGATGGTGCGGGCGTTGCGTACCGATGTCCAGGTGTGAGGGTCGGGGATGTCGTTGGCGTGAGTGTGGTCGCCGTGGGAGTGCGTGCCGTAAATGGGTTCTATCCCTTTGGAGGTGTCGACAATAGCAAGCTGAGGATTGTTGGATGAGAGGCGTTCGGCGAGCTGTGTCTCGAAACCGAGAGCCCCCGAGAGCATCATCGCATCACTCTGTGAGGCTGTCTTTATCGTGTTGATGCTCGGCTCGTAGGTCTCGGGGTTTGCACCCGAGCCAAGTAGTATGTTTATGTTGACGCTGTCGCCTGCGATAGCTTCGAGCAGCCATGCCTGAGGCGCTATGCTCACCGTGACCGTGGGGCGGTCGTCGCTCGCTTTATGGCTGCCGCTACAGGCTGTGAGCACAGCCAGAGCATAAAATATGAGACTGTTAATTTTCATACAGCAAAATTACTTCATTTGTATGAAAATTCAGATATACTCGAAATTGTTTTTGCGATAAATGGAAAATTGCGGAAAGATTTTTATTACTTTTGTACTCCGGCTCTAATATTTCCGTGCCTGATATAAAATGAAACGCATTATCACATTTTTGATTGTCGCAGCGTCGTTTTTACCCGTTTTTGCCTACAATCGTGCAATTGTTGACAGCCTCGAGCGTGAGTTGTCGAAAGTAACTACTCTTGAAGATAGTCTGAGAATCAGTTTTGATATCTTTGACTCGTCGTCACGTGGAAAGCAGTATGACAATGCCAGGCGAGTGCTCGATCTGGCTAGTCGTTCCGGCGACGAGAACGCACAGTTGAGTATTCTGCGCAGCCTGTCGACACTTGATAATGTGACCGATTCGTTGTTTAACGAGTACCTCGATATCGCGTCGGGATTGAAGCGTTCGGAGATTCGCGAGCAGACTATATTGTTTATAAAGGTGAAGCAGAACTCTGAGGCTGCGCGCACATCGACGGTGGAGCAGAGTCGCCAACGCGTGCGTGAGTTAATGAAGCGTGTTGAGGTGTCGCAGGGACTGTCGATATACACGCGTCTTGAAGTGCTGTTCACGTTATGCGCTTATATCGAACAGGTATCGACCGGCGAGCTCCTCACCGACCACCTCCAGCAGGTGGGTGAATTGCTTGATGAGCTGCCCGATAAACTCGACGCTCTTGAGAGCCTTTATCTGACCCAGTCATCACTCACGTACACTGCGATGCAGAGCCTCCAGAAAGCTATTGATGCCGACAAGCGACTCCTCGAACATGTCGATCAGGTACAGGAAAAGAGTAAAAGCGCGGGCCGTGGCTTTCGCGATTTCTCTTATACGAAATACACCATTTACCGTCGATTGCTCGGCAACTATGAGGCATTGACTCCCGAGGAGGCCGAGGAGTATTACCAGGCGGCCCGCGAGGTGGCTCAGCTCGATCCTATTGCCAAGAACGATTTTGAGAATATACGTCGTCCCGACATGTATTATTATATGTCGAGGAAAGAATATGCCAAGGCTCTGCCGCTCATCAAGCATGAGGTGAAACAGACCGATCACGAGCTGTTGCCCTACGTGAGGCGACTGCTTCTAAACGCTATGATTGAGTCGGCCAAGGCTGTAGGCGACCGTGATGCCCTGCTTGACGCGCTATTGACGTCGAGGGCTCTTGACGAGAGCGAGCAGACTCGACACAGTGCCGAGCAGTTCAGAGAGTTGCAGTTTACCTATGACCGCAATATCGAGAAGCTACGTGGCATGCAGGTGGAGCTTGATAAGCGCAACGCCCAGATTGCCAATCACCGTATGACTAAAATTCTTGGCGGAGTTTTCGTGTTCGTCTTGCTGATTCTCGTGTTTGTGCTTATGCGTACATGGCGTAAGGCGCGAGCCCTGAATAAAACCCTTGCCAAGACCAATGCCAAACTCGTGGAAGAGCGCGACACGCTCAGACGCATCCAGGCCGACCTTACACGCACCGGCGAGCGTGCCCGTGCCGCCGACAAGCAGAAAGAGGAGTTTATCAACAATATGAGCCACGAGGTATCTACACCGCTCAATGCCATCGTGGAATATTCTCATCTTATCGTCGACTGTATCGATGAGGACAAGAAGCCGTATCTCACCAAGTTTGCTCGCGTGGTTAAGCTCAATACCGAGCTGTTGCTCACGCTTGTGAACGATGTGCTCGACCTGGCGTCGATCGATAAGAAAACCCTCAAGATTGAAAAACAGCCTATCGTTATAAGCAGTCTTGCCGAGGTTGCTGCTGATACGTTCAAGGGACGTCTGCAGCCGGGCGTGAAATTCATCAACAAGATCAAGCCTGACGACAACCTCCTCGTGACTACCGATGCCAAACGCGTCACGCAGGTGCTGCTGAATCTCTTGGTGAACGCGGCCAAGTTTACATCGGAGGGCACTATCACCCTTGACAGCCGCCTCGTCAACGACGATAACTTTTATGAGTTCTCGGTTACCGATACCGGTGTGGGTATTCCCAAGGGTAAGGAAGAAATCATTTTCAACCGCTTTGAAAAGCTTAACCGTTTCTCGCAGGGTATAGGTCTCGGACTGGCTGTAAGCCGAATGATTGCCACCTTGCTTGGCGGCGAAGTGAAAGTCGATACTTCACACAAGGGAGTAGGCGCGCGTTTCATCTTTACAATACCTGTTAAATAATCATGCATAAATGACCGAACACATGGCAGACACAACACATAAGGACAAAGATATTGAGCTTATCCTGATTAACATAGCCGGCGAGGACCATCCCGGCGTTACGGCATCGCTTACGAGCATACTCGCCAAGTATGACGCTATGATTCTTGACATAGGCCAGGCCGATATTCACCATAATCTGTCGCTTGGAATACTTTTCAAGACTACGGGCGATGTTTCGGGTGATATTCTTAAAGATTTGCTGTTCAGAGCCTACGAGTTGAATGTAAAGATTCGTTTCTCGCCCGTTACGCTCGATGATTACCAGCGCTGGGTCGACCGCCAGGGCAAGAACCGCTGGATTATCACGATACTCGGCCGCCGGCTCACGGCGCGCCATATTGCGCTCGTGAGCGAGGAAATTGCGCGACAGGGACTTAATATCGATGGCATTCAGCGACTTACCGGACGAATGCCGTTGTGTGATACCGAGCTGGAGAAGTCTAAGTCGTGTGTCGAGTTTTCGGTGCGCGGAAATCCAAATGATTATCATGAGCTCCAGCGCCGTTTCCTGCAGATTTCGGCCGACGAGGAATTTGATATCTCGCTGCAACAGGACACGATATTCCGCCGCAGCCGTCGTCTCATCTGCTTCGATATGGACTCGACGCTCATCGAGACCGAAGTTATCGACGAGCTCGCAATGCGTGCCGGTGTTGGCGATAAGGTCAAGGCTATTACTGAGCGTGCCATGAGAGGCGAGATCGATTTCACCGAGAGCTTCAAGGAGCGCGTAGCCCTGCTCGAGGGGCTCGACGAGAGCGTAATGAAAGATATTGCCGAGAATCTGCCTCTTACCGAGGGGTGTGAGCGTACTATGCAGGTGCTCAAGCGTGTAGGTTACAAAATTGCGATACTCTCGGGCGGATTTACCTATTTCGGTAATTATCTGAAACAGAAACTTGGCATCGACTATGTTTATGCCAACGAGCTCGAGATTGTCGACGGTAAACTCACAGGCCGCTACGTGGGCGATGTTGTCGATGGACGCCGCAAGGCCGAGCTGCTCAAACTTATAGCGCAAGTCGAGAATGTCAACATCGCGCAGACCATCGCCGTGGGCGACGGAGCCAACGACCTGCCTATGCTCGCCACTGCCGGACTGGGTATTGCGTTCCACGCCAAGCCCAAAGTAAAGCGTGAGGCCGGACAGTCGCTTTCGACCATAGGTCTTGACGGAGTGCTTTACTTCCTCGGATTCAAAGATTCATTCATCTGATTCACCTATACTCAAATACAATAAATATCATAATGGAAAAAATCATATTGACGGGCGACCGTCCTACCGGAAAACTTCATCTCGGACACTACGTGGGCTCGCTGAGACGCCGTGTTGAGCTACAGAATTCGGGCATGTTCGATAAAATTTATGTCATGATTGCCGATGCTCAGGCTCTTACCGACAATGCCGACAATCCTGAGAAAGTGCGTCAGAATGTTATCGAAGTGGCTCTCGACTATCTGTCGGCAGGTATCGATCCCGAGAAAACTACCATTTTTATTCAGTCGCAGGTACCGGAGCTCACCGAGCTTGCTTTCTACTACATGAATCTCGTCACTGTGTCGCGCGTGCAGCGTAATCCCACGGTTAAGACCGAGATCAAGATGCGCAACTTCGAGCAGTCTATTCCCGTTGGATTCTTCTGCTATCCTGTCAGCCAGGCCAGCGATATCACCGCATTCAAAGCCACTACGGTTCCTGTGGGAGAGGACCAGGCACCCATGATCGAGCTTACCCGCGAGATTGTGGCCCGATTCAACAATATCTACGGTCCCACACTTATCGAGCCTGAAATCATGCTGCCCGATAACGCAGCCTGTATGCGACTGCCGGGCACCGACGGCAAGGCCAAGATGAGTAAGTCGCTGGGCAACTGCATCTATCTGAGCGATACTCCCAAGGAGGTTGCCAAGAAGGTGAAGAGCATGTACACCGATCCCCTGCACCTCAATATTGACGATCCCGGCCATCTCGAGGGCAACTGTCCGTTCATATATCTTGACGCGTTCAGCCGTCCCGAGCATTTTGCCAAGTACCTGCCCGAGTATGCCTCGCTCGATGCTTTGAAAGAACATTATACACGTGGCGGTGTGGGCGACGGAACAGTCAAAAAACTGCTCATCAACATCCTCCAGGAGGAGCTTGAACCGCTTCGTGAGCGCCGTGCGTATTACGAGCAGCACATACCCGAGGTCTATGAAATTCTGCGCCAGGGCTCTATCAAGGCCCGTGAGGCAGCCGGCAAGACTCTCGACGAGGTGCGCCGTGCCATGAAAATTGACTATTTCGACGACCCGGCGCTCATAGCCGAGCAGGCCGCCCGCTATGCATCGAAGTAACGACATCGCATCGTGATTATATAAACCCGGCGATCTCCTTGGAAATCGCCGGGTTTAATATTTGGCAGTGTCAACTTAATTGATTATTTTTGTGTTAGTAATGTGACGATTTGGAATTGTCACCATCTCATAACCTCACCTAACAGTAACGCGTATGCGAAAGAAAACACTTGCTATAATCAAGAATGACCCGTGGCTCAAGCCTTATGCCGAAGCGATAGAGGGGCGTCATAATGATGCTTTAAAGAAGGAGGCTGAACTTACACGCGAGTGTGGTTCGCTTGTCGAGCTTGCCAATGCTCACGAATATTATGGACTGCATCGCACCCGCGATGGCTGGACTTTCAGAGAGTGGGCGCCTAACGCTACGGCGATTACACTGATAGGTGATTTCTCCGACTGGCAGCAGCAGGAGGCTTTTTCTCTCACCCGTCGTGCAGGCGGAGTGTGGGAGGGTAATTTCCCGGCCGATGCAATAAAGCACGGGCAGTTCTACAAAATGCTCGTCACTTGGCCCGGCGGACAGGGTGAACGTATCCCGGCCTATGCCACCCGAGTGGTTCAGGACCCCGAAACTCACCTTTTCTCGGCCCAGGTATGGAACCCCGATAAAGCATATCGCTGGAAAGTAAAGACGTTCAAACCCGATGTATCGCCGCTGCTCATCTACGAGTGCCACATAGGCATGGCCCAGGAGCGCGAGGGGGTAGGAACCTATGAGGAATTCCGCAAGAACATATTGCCCCGAATCGCTGCCGACGGATACAACGCCATACAGATAATGGCCATACAGGAGCATCCCTATTATGGCTCGTTCGGCTATCACGTGAGCAGTTTCTATGCCGCGTCGAGCCGTTTCGGTACGCCCGAAGAGCTCAAGGCTCTCATCGATGATGCCCATTCACGCGGCATTGCCGTGATTATGGATATAGTTCACAGCCATGCAGTAAAAAATGAGAATGAGGGACTTGGCCGTCTCGACGGCAGCTATGACCTCTATTTCTATGGCGACGGGCGTCGTGAACACCCGGCATGGGACTCACTGTGCTTTGACTACGGCAAGAACGAGGTGCTGCACTTCCTGTTGTCTAACTGCAAGTATTGGCTTGAGGAGTTCCGTTTTGACGGCTTCCGCTTTGACGGTGTGACTTCCATGCTGTACTACAGCCATGGTCTCGGACAGGACTTCGGCTCGTATGCCGACTATTATAACGGAGGCCAGGATACCAATGCCATAACATATCTGACTCTTGCCAACAAGCTGATACACATGCTCAATCCCAATGCTATAACGATAGCCGAGGAGATGAGCGGCATGCCGGGCCTGGCCGTGAAAGTGAGCGACGGCGGTATGGGATTTGACTATCGCATGGCCATGGGCATTCCCGATTACTGGATAAAAACGCTCAAGGAGCGTAAAGACGAGGACTGGCATCCCACATCGATATTCTGGGAGCTTACCAATCGCCGTGACGATGAGAAGACCATCAGCTACGTCGAGAGCCACGACCAGGCGCTCGTAGGCGACAAGACGGTGATATTCCGCCTTATCGATGAGAAGATGTACTGGCACATGACCGTGGGCGATGACGATATGACCGTAGCCCGCGGCATAGCATTGCATAAGATGATTCGCCTGGTGACCCTTGCTACGATCAATGGCGGATATCTTAACTTCATGGGCAACGAGTGGGGCCATCCCGAGTGGATAGACTTCCCGCGCGAAGGCAACGGCTGGAGCTACAAATATGCACGCCGCCAGTGGGATCTTGTTGACCGTGAGGACTTGCAGTATAAGTTCCTCAACGCCTTCGACAATGCTATGGTGGAGCTTGTGAGCGATGTCAACAATTTCCAGGCTCTTGGTATTGAGAAACTGTGGGAAAAGGATGATGATCAGATTCTTGCTTTCCGCCGTGGAAATCTCGTGTTTGTGTTCAATTTCAATCCGTTCAAATCGTTCAGCGATTACGGTATTCTTGCTCCCGCCGGCAGTTATACTGTCGAGCTGTCGAGCGACAGGCCCGAGTTTGGCGGTTTCGGCAATATAGATGAGAGCGTCAAGCATCTCACGATTCCTGACCCGCTGTATGCGCCTACAGGCAAGGAATGGCTCAAACTGTATCTACCAGCGCGTTCTGCCCAGGTACTCAGACTGCACCGTTCGAGGAAGAAGAAATAAATGTCAATTGGTAATCTGGAATTCTCAATTCACGGTTCACAATTCAAATGTGGATAACTCTCGCATTCCTGTCGGCCGCGCTTCTCGGCTTCTATGATGCTTTCAAGAAACACTCGTTGCGCGACAACGCAGTGATACCTATCTTGTTTCTCAACACTCTGTTCTGCGCACTGATTTTCATGCCGTTGATATTGGCATCGGGCGCCGGATGGATTGACGGCGGGTCAAGATGGTTTGTTCCTGCACCCGAGTGGTCGACCCACCGGTATGTGATATTGAAATCGCTTATCGTGTTAGGCTCCTGGGTGCTGGGATATTATGCGATGAAGCAGTTGCCGCTTACGATAGTAGGACCCATCAATGCCACGCGCCCCGTTATGACCATCGTGGGGGCGTTGCTGATATTTGGTGAGGACCTCAATCTGTGGCAGTGGGCCGGCGTGGCACTGGCTGTAGTGTCGTTCTACTTCATGAGCCGGAGTGGAAAGCGGGAAGGAATACGTTTCAGCCACAACCGCTGGATATATTTTCTCGTAGGCGCTGCCATGTTGGGCGCAGCGAGTGGATTATACGACAAGTATCTTATGAGCCCGGCCGATACCGGCGGCCTGGGTCTTAACAAGATGGCCGTGCAGGGATGGTACAATGTGTATCAGTGTGTAATGATGGGCATTGTCATGGTCGTGATATGGTGGCCCACACGACACCATGGCTCCCGCTTCGAGTGGCGTTGGTCGATACTGTTTATCAGCGTCTTTCTCACCGCTGCCGACTTTGTCTACTTCTACGCCTTGACATTCCCCGATGCTATGATATCGGTCGTGTCGATGGTGCGTCGCGGCAGTGTTGTGGTCTCGTTCCTGTGTGGAGCCCTGTTTTTCCGCGAGAAGAACCTCAAATCGAAGACTGTCGATTTGCTTCTGGTTCTCTTGGGACTTGCCTGCCTGTGGATAGGCTCCCATTGAGAACTTTACCGGGCCGCAGATGTTTATATGTATGACAAGTATCAAGTAAATTAATATTTAGTAATTATGAATAAAACATTTTTAATTGGTGGTATTATGGCTGCCGCAGTAGTAACATCGTGCAGCAGTGTACGCAACATGCCTGTAGATGACCTTTCGGGCGAGTGGAATGTCGTTAAAATCGAGAACAAGGACATAACCGTTCCGGCCGATGGAGAGACACCGTATCTGGCATTCGACGTTGTAAACAGCCGCTTGTTTGGCAGCGTGGGCTGTAACCGTGTAATGGGTGGCTTGTATGCTACCGAAGCAGGCGCCATAGACCTGTCGCAGATGGGTGCCACTCGGATGATGTGCCCCGATATGGCTCTTGAAGATCAACTCTTGACTGCTCTTAATCAAGTCAAGGAATTTGGTGTTGACAAGGAAGGTCAGCTCGTGCTGATGGATGGACAGCAGCGTCACATGGTGACTCTCGCCAAGCGTGCCGACACTGTTTCGCCCTCATCGCTCGTGGGTACATGGAAAGTAAATTTCCTTGGAAATCTTGATCTCAGCGCCAATGCCGAGGGCGAGTACACCATCGAGTTTATGAGCGACGGTAACTTCTCGATGACAACCGGCTGCAACAACGTAGGCGGAACCTACTCGGGACGTTTCGTTGACATCACTTTCGGCCAGCTCATGTCAACCCGCATGGCGTGCCCCGACATGGAAGTAGAGACTGTAGCCCAGAGTGTCCTGCCCACCGTAGTGGCATTCAGCGAACTTGCCAACGAAGGTACCTTCGGTTTCTACGATGCCGAGAACAATCTTGTAATGTCTATCGCCAAAATGTAGACCATCTATCGAAGCAATCACTAAATGATGCCTGATTGAAGGCTCATAATATTGTTCTTTTGCAGAGAATTTAAAGAACAATATTATGAGCCTTCCTTTTGTTACATGGTGCTGCATCGCAGGCCTGTTTGTAGTTCTACTGTTAGTGCGCCTTGCTCGCATGGCCAGAGTGTGTTTTAACCGTCCGGGACGTATATTCGAGATAGGTACCGAACGGGAGGAGATGTTTATTCCCGGCGATAGACTTAAACTGGATGAACATGATCTCGACGACTTCGATGACCTTTGATGATCGTCCGTCGGCACGGCAGGTGTGCGTGTTCCTTGCCCGATACGGAACTGCACTGCTGGGGTGTGGCGCAACCTGCATAAGGCTTGAGAAAAACATCGACCGCATAGCCGCGTCGTGGGGCATGAAGACGAGCATAACGATAATGCCGAGACACCTTCACATCACCGTGACCGATCCCGGCAGCGACGATCTGTTTACGGCCATCGATGAGGTCTCGCCCGCGGCTGTAAGTTTCAGTCTCAATACACGCCTTAGCCGTTTGAGCTGGGAAGTTGCCGACTGTCATTTGAATTACGACAATACGGTTGAACGCTTTGACGACATAATCGCGAACTGTGGCGGTAGATTATCGCGCGGGGGAGAACTGTTGCTTGTAGCCGCGGCAAACGCATCATTCTGCCGGTTGTTCGGCGGCGATGCGGTGGCTATGGCAGTTGTGGCTGTGGCTACTCTTGCCGGTTATTACCTTAAGATACTGATGCTTGAACACCACATTGACGTGAGAGTCGTAGTGATGGCAAGCGCGTTTGTGTCGGCCGTACTTGCAGCCGGCGATGCCTTGTTCGGTATCGGTTCCACGCCCGGGGTGGCTCTTGCTACGAGCGTCCTGTACCTCGTGCCGGGCGTCCCGTTGCTGAACTCATTCAGTGATATCCTGTACCGGCATTATATATGTGCTTTCAGCCGGCTCGTGGATGCGACGGTAACGGTAGCCTGTCTGTCGATAGGGATGTGTGGTGGTATGTTGTTGATGAATCAAGGAATGTTTTAAGGTTATGGACTGGATAGATTTATTACAGGATGCATTGTTTGCAGCGATTGCCGCTATCGGTTTTGCATGTATCAGCCGCCCGCCGGCCGGAGCCTACTGGTGCTGCGCTGTCATTGCCGCCGCGGGACATTCGTTGCGCTATATGCTTATAAACTCTCCCGAGATAGGGATGCACATTGTTCCGGCCACATTGCTGGCATCGCTTGTCGTGGGTGTTATGGCGGTATTTCTGTCGCCCAAAGTGCGGTGTCCGGCCGAGACATGTCTGTTCCCGGCTTTGCTCCCGATGATACCGGGCATCTATGCCTACAAGTCGGTCGCCGGCTTGGCGATGTGTATATTGCATGATTCGCCGGAGGAATTTGACCGCTATTTCTCGTTGTTCACATTCAATGGTCTCACGTGCCTGTGTATTCTCTTTGTTATGGTATTGGGGGCTACGGTGCCTATTTTTGTATTTAAACGTGTGTCTTTCAGCGCAACACGCTGAAAATTTTGTATCTTTGCATCACATTATTCTTTCTGACGATGGAACTGCGACAACTCAATTATTTTGTAAAGGTGGCCGAGACTCTTAATTTCTCGGAGGCTGCCAAGGCTTTGTGCATAACGCAGAGCACACTTTCGCAGCAGGTGAGACAGCTCGAGGATGAGCTCGGAGTCTCACTGTTTGTGAGGACAAGCCGTAGTGTGTCGCTCACCGAGGCAGGTAGCGAGCTGTTGCCGCACGCCCTCGACACGCTTCATGAGGCAAGCGCCTGCGTGCAGCGCATCAACGACCTCAACAACATGCAGATAGGCGAGCTGAACATAGGCGTTACATACTCGTTCAGTCCTATACTCACCGAGACGCTCGTGACCTTTATGAAGCGCTATCCCAAGATTAAGCTTAATGTCTATTACAAGCCCATGAATGAGCTGATGGAGATGCTTGGCGAGCGCGTTGTCGATTTCGTGCTCGCGTTCAAGCCCACGCAGCCTGTCGACGGTGTGGAGTCGCATATTCTGTTTCAGAATTGCCTGTCGGCTATCGTAGGATCTCATCATGCTCTTGCCGGCCGCGACTGTGTCACGATCGCCGATCTGGAACGTTATGACCTTGCGTTGCCATCGCCGGGACTGCAGGCCCGCAATGCTTTCGACGCGGTATTGCCCCATAAGGCCAACCTGCGTGTACGTGTTCAGCTCAATGAGGTCAATATATTGTTGAAATTGTTGAGGCAGAGTCAGCTTGTCTCGGTGCTTGCCGAGGCTACTATCCATAATGAGGCCGGGGTCAAGGCTATACCGCTCGATATTCCCGATAACGAGATGGCCGGATGTGTGCACACCCTTAAAGATATTTACCGCAAGCGTTCGATGCAGGAATTCCTGAAAATTCTCAGCGAGTCAATGGCCGTGCGCGAGCGTCAGAACGCATGGATATGATGACAAGGACCCCCGAACAGATTCTCAAGGCCTACTATGGTTATGATTCCTTCAGGCCTATGCAACGCGAGATTATTGAAAGTGTCGTGCAGGGTAGGGATTCGCTTGTGTTGATGCCTACAGGCGGCGGCAAGTCGATATGTTTTCAGGTCCCGGCCATCATGCTTGACGGCATTGCGATTGTGGTTTCGCCGCTCATATCGCTTATGAAGGACCAGGTCGAGACACTGCGGGCCAACGGTATTGGTGCCGAGGCGCTGAACAGTGCCAATAACGAGGCGGTCAATGCCGATATCAAGTTGAGGTGTGAACGTGGCGAGGTGAAGTTGCTGTACACGTCGCCCGAGCGACTTTTGGCCGAACTGCCCTGGATAAAGGAGGCGTTGCATGTATCGTTTTTTGCGATAGACGAGTCTCATTGTATATCGCAGTGGGGGCACGATTTCAGACCCGAATACACGAGGCTGGGGATCCTCCACGAGCAGTTCCCCGATGTCCCGGTCATGGCACTCACAGCTACGGCCGATAAAATTACCAAAGCCGATATCATAGAGCGTCTGTGCCTGCGCGATCATCTCATGTTTGTAGGGTCGTTTGACCGTCCCAATCTCAGTCTTGATGTCAAGCGCGGCTATTCGGGAGCCGATAAATTGCGCGTTATCATGAATATGATTTCACGTCATAAGGGTGAGAGCGGAATCATATATTGCCTCTCGCGCAAGACTACCGAACAGGTTGCCCGGCAGCTCGCTTCGCGCGGTGTGAGCGTGGGAGTATATCATGCCGGGCTGTCTATAAGCGATCGCAATCGGGTGCAGGAAGATTTTATAAATGACCGCGTTGATGTAGTGGTGGCGACGATTGCGTTCGGAATGGGTATTGATAAAAGCAATGTAAGGTTTGTAGTACATTATAATCTGCCCAAGAGCATCGAGAGCTTCTATCAGGAGATTGGACGCGGAGGCCGTGACGGGTTGCCTACCGAGACACTGCTTTTTTACAACATCCAGGATATCATATTGCTGAAAAGTTTTGCCGATGAAAGCGGCCAGCAGGAAATAAACCTCGAAAAGCTCAAACGCATGCAGGAGTATGCCGAGGCTCAGGTGTGCCGTCGCCGTATCCTGCTCAATTACTTCGGAGAGGCGAGCGACTGCAGTTGTGGCAACTGCGACGTGTGCCGCACCCCTCCCGAGCATTTTGACGGCACAGTATTAGTACAGAAAGCATTGTCGGCAATGATGCGAACCGAACAGCAGACGGGTTTTACCGCCGTCATAGATATCCTGCGCGGGTCGCTGTCGGCTTCGGTGAAGGAACATGGATATGACCGCATCAAGACTTTCGGCGCAGGCCGTGAGGTCCCGTTTCGCGACTGGCAGGACTACCTGTTACAGATGTTGCAGATGGGATTCATTGAGGTGGCTTACAACGAGGATCGACACCTAAAAGTGACGCCGTTGGGGCTCGACGTGCTGTATGGCCGGCGTAGGGTAGAGTTGGCTGTGATAAAGCGAGAAGACATGAGTGTCAAAGGACGTAAACCGGCCAAGACAAAACCGATTTTGTCAGAGGGCAACTTGCTCGAGGATGTCGGTCTGTTTGATGCATTGAAGGCTCTGCGTCTTGAAATTGCGCGGGAGAGCAAGGTGCCGGCCTATGTTGTGATGTCCGACAAAACGCTGCATGCTCTTGCAGCCAACAAGCCTACGACGCTTTTGGCCTTTGGCAATACCTACGGTATAGGCGAGCATAAATGCAACACCTACGGTGTCCGTTTTATCGAAGTCATCAAGAAGTACGTTTAACCATGTCGGTTAACATCGTGTCGTGTAGGAAACTCGATACGACTTTCTGCTTTTAAAACAAATAAAAGCCCCGCAGCTCAGTGGTTGCGGGGCTTGTGATGTTATCCTAGGACTTGATTAGTCTTTGATTTTGGCTTTGATGAACTCGCGGTTGAGGCGGGCGATGTTGCTCAGAGGAATGCTCTTGGGGCACTCGGCTGCACAGGCACCGGTGTTGGTGCAGTTGCCGAATCCGAGTTCGTCCATCTTCTTGACCATGGCGCGGGCGCGACGTGCACGCTCAACTTTGCCCTGGGGAAGAAGAGCGAACTGGCTCACCTTGGCCGAAACGAAGAGCATAGCCGAGCCGTTCTTACATGCTGCCACGCAGGCACCGCAACCGATACAGGTTGCTGAGTCCATGGCTACGTCGGCTACCTCTTTCGAGATGGGAGTAGAGTTGGCATCGGGAGCACCGCCGCAGTTGAACGATACGTAACCGCCGGCCTGCTGGATCTTATCGAAGGCGTTGCGGTCAACCATAAGGTCGCGTACAACGGGGAACGCTGCCGAGCGCCAGGGCTCGATGGTGATAGTGTCGCCGTCGTTGAATTTACGCATGTGGAGCTGACAGGTAGTGATGCCCTGTACAGGACCGTGGGGGTGACCGTTGATGTACAGTGAGCACATGCCGCAGATACCCTCGCGGCAGTCGCTGTCAAACACAACGGGCTCCTCGCCCTTTTCAACGAGCTGCTGGTTGAGCATGTCGAGCATCTCGAGGAAGCTGCTGCCGGTCGAAACGTTGGCAACGGTATAGTTGGCGAAGCTGCCTTTTTCTTTAGGCCCGCGCTGACGCCAAATCTTAAGGTTTACAGTTATTGTATTTTCCATTTGTTTTCAGTTATTTGGACGTTAGTGTGGGTTTACGATTTGTAGTTACGGGTCTGTACCTGGATGGCTTCGTACTTGAGGGGCTCTTTCAGGAGAATGGGCTTCTCGTTGTCGCCGGTGTACTTCCAGCAGCTTACATACATGTAGTCCTTGTCGTTACGTGCGGCCTCACCGTCGGCGGTCTGGTACTCCTCGCGGAAGTGTGCGCCGCAAGACTCGTTGCGGTTGAGGGCGTCGATAGCCATCATTTTGGCGATTACGAGGAAGTCCTCGAGACGAAGTGCCTTCTCGAGCTCGGTGTTGAGATCGTCGGCTTTACCCACGATGCGGAGGTCGCTGTAGAACTCTTTGCGCACTTCCTCGATCTCGGCTGTAGCCTTGACGAGGCTCTGGAGTGTGCGGCCCATGCCTACGAGGTTCCACATCACGTGACCGAGACGCTTGTGAATCTGGTCGGGCGATTTGGTACCCTTGATGTTCATGAGCTTCTGGATGCGCTCCTTGACAGCCTTCTCGGCAGCGTCAAACTCGGGTGCGTCGGTCTTGAAGTGGGGAACCTTGATCTGGTCGCTCAGATAGTTCTGCATTGTGTATGGGAGAACGAAGTAACCGTCGGCAAGACCCTGCATGAGTGCCGATGCACCGAGGCGGTTGGCACCGTGGTCAGAGAAGTTACACTCACCGATGGCGAACAGACCCTTGATTGATGTCTGCAACTCGTAGTCAACCCAGATACCGCCCATAGTGTAGTGGCTGGCGGGGAATATCATCATGGGGGTCTCGTAGGGGTTGTCATCAGAGATCATCTGGTACATGTCGAAGAGGTTGCCGTAGCGGTCCTTAACGGCATCCTTGCCAAGGCGCTGGATAGCATACTTGAAGTCGAGGTAAACGGCATTGCCGGTACCTACGCCATAGCCTGCGTCGCAACGCTCTTTGGCTGCACGGCTGGCGATGTCGCGGGGACAGAGGTTACCGAACGCGGGGTAGCGGCGCTCCAGGTAGAAGTCGCGGTCCTCGTCGGGGATGTCGGTAGGTTTCTTCTTGCCGGCGCGGATAGCCTCGGCATCTTCTTTCTTTTTGGGAACCCAGATGCGGCCGTCGTTACGGAGCGACTCACTCATAAGGGTGAGCTTCGACTGGTCCTCACCGTGAACGGGAATACAAGTGGGGTGAATCTGTGTGAAAGCGAGGTTCGACAGGTAAGCACCTTTCTTGAATGCCTGTACGGCGGCCGAGCCGTTACAGCCCATAGCGTTGGTCGACAGGAAGAAAGTGCGGCCGTAACCACCGGTAGCGAGTACAACAGCGTGGGCTGCATAGCGCTCGATCTCGCCGGTGATAAGGTTGCGGACGATGATACCGCGGGCGCGGCCGTCGATCATAACGATGTCGAGCATCTCGCGACGGTTGAACGACTTAACAGTGCCTTTTTCGATCTGGCGGTTGAGCGAAGCGTAAGCGCCAAGAAGGAGCTGCTGGCCGGTCTGGCCTTTGGCATAGAAAGTACGTGATACCTGTGCGCCACCAAACGAACGGTTGGCAAGCAGACCGCCGTATTCGCGAGCGAAAGGCACGCCCTGCTGTACACACTGGTCGATGATGTTGTTCGATACCTCGGCAAGACGGTAAACGTTGGCTTCGCGTGAGCGGAAATCACCACCTTTCACTGTATCGTAGAACAGGCGGTAGATAGAGTCACCGTCGTTCTGGTAATTCTTGGCTGCATTGATACCACCCTGGGCAGCGATAGAGTGAGCGCGGCGGGGTGAGTCCTGGATGCAGAAGTTGAGCACGTTGAAGCCCATCTCGCCAAGGGTTGAGGCAGCCGAAGCGCCGGCCAGACCTGTACCTACGACGATGATGTCAAGGTTACGCTTGTTGGCGGGGTTGACGAGTTTCTGGTGAGCTTTATAATTGGTCCACTTTTCAGCGATGGGACCTTCGGGGATCTTGCTGTCGATCTGGTATTCGGGGAGTTTAGACGACTCGATGTCGGCAAAGTCCTTCATGATGGGAGTTGAATCAATCATCCCTTCGAGATTCTTAATGTCTGCCATTGTCTGAAAATAGGTTTAGTCGTTAGCATTTTCGTTATTCTCACATGCACCCTGGCACTCGGCCTGAGCCTTCTCGCAAGCCTCGTTGGCTTTGCAACACTCAGACTCGCCCTGGCACTCGGCCTGAGCCTTCTCGCAAGCTTCGTTGGCTTCGCAGCACTCAGTCTCGCCCTGGCACTCGGCCTTGTTGGCCTGGCACTCAACGTTGGCCTCGCAGCACTCGGTTGTCTCGGCAACTTCGATTACCTCGCATGCACCGCAAGCCTCTCCGGCGAGAGCATTCCATTCTTCAGAAATCTCGCAGTCACAAGTGCGGTTGGCGCGGAGAGTGAATACGGCAGCCTGAGCGATGAAGAGCACGATAACGATGCTTGTCCACCAGTTGCCAAGTTTTTTGAGGCGAGGCAGCCATGTGTCGTTATCCCAGCCTGCTGTCTGGAACATTGACCAGAAACCGTGGGTCATGTGGAACCACAGGGCAATGAAGCCGATGATGTAAACCACAGGAGTTACCCAGCAGCTGAATGCCTGGTCGATGAAGTAGATACCGTTGGCTGGATCGGGCTCATGCTGGCCGAGGATCTCGGCAAGCTGCATCTTGCTCCAGAACTGGATGAGGTGAAGCACCAGGAAAGCAACCACTACGATACCGAGTACCAGCATGTTCTGCGATGCCCACTCTACCTGTTTGGGTTTAGAAACGACAGCATAGCGGTCGTTGCCACGAGCCTTGCGGTTCTGTACGGTGAGCCACAGAGCGTAGAGAATGTGAATGATAAACAGTACTGCGAGTCCTGCCGATGCTATCAGGGCATACCAGTTGGCACCCAGAAAGAAGCAAATCTGATTGTAGGCCTCGGGCCACAGAATGGCTACACTGTTCATCACACAGTGAAACGTAACAAATAGGACGAGGCAAACTCCGGTGATAGCCATGATGAGCTTCCTGCCTAAAGATGAGTTAGTTAACCACATAAGAGATTAGTTGTTATTAAAATGATATGATTTATATATTAATTATGTATTGTCAAAACGCCGCTTGGGTGGCCACTACATAAAAATACATAGTAACACACTTGGCTACAAAATTAATACTATTCTCTCGCCTTTACAACAATTAACGAAAAAATTCTTCAATCAATTTTTTTTGCCAAAAAAATTTGGTGGTTTCAGAGATTAGCTATAACTTTGCACTCGCAATCGCAAGATATGCTACTGGCTCATTAGCTCAACTGAATAGAGCATCTGACTACGGATCAGAAGGTTACAGGTTTGAATCCTGTATGAGTCACAAAAAGTTTTTTCATAAACGCCGTGAGGCGTGGCTTAAATTATAACGCAAAGATAAATACAGCTAATCATTATCATCTGGCTCATTAGCTCAACTGAATAGAGCATCTGACTACGGATCAGAAGGTTACAG
>CANDNO010000017.1 GCA_947386115.1 uncultured Muribaculaceae bacterium | reverse complement strand
AGGAGAATGAGTTATTCCTATCTCAAAGTTTTGCACTTCGATTTGGAATCTTCATCAACTAAACCATTCTGTTCTGTTTAATTGAAAAGCTTGACATTTGATTGAGTCTTTTGATGATGACATTTCTGCGCCATATATTTATGGAAGTATGCTCGGTTGTTGGAGTAAACGGGAACATGGTTATAGACATTATAAAAATCACTATCTTTGCGATACCAAGAAAAACTTCCATGAAAGTAAGAAGCGCAACGAGCCTCAACATACGAGCTCTGATCCCATTCATCATCATGTTATTCTCGGCAACCCTCACTCCCCACAGGGCTACCGCCCGGGGTGTGCTCAACTATGGCATATTTCGGGGCGACTGCTCACACGCGTTTTCGGATATCTCTCAAGTGTGCACACCGTCAGAATACAAAAATCATACAAAATAATATCCTATGTTTAGACTTATCACATTATTCTTCCTGCTGCCGGCTCTATATGCATCGGCAGTAACATTGCCCACCGTTAAGGGGGAGAGCCTGCCCGATACCGACGGCGTTCACGTAAATGCCCATGGCGGCAATATTATTAAAATAGGCGATACCTACTATTGGTATGGCGAGCAGCGCGGCGACGGCTCGGAGGGTTCTTACCAGCTTGGCGTGTCGTGCTACACTTCGACCGACCTTGCCACATGGCGCAACCATGGCACCGTGCTCGCAGTAAATGACCGTCCCGGCGATCCGCTCGAACAGGGATGCCTGCTTGAGCGTCCCAAGGTGGTGTATTGCCCTGCCACCGACAAGTATGTGCTGTGGTTTCACCACGAGCTTAAAGGCCGAGGCTACGCTGCCGCTCAGGCCGGTGTGGCTGTCGCCGACAATCCGTTAGGTCCGTTTACCTTGCTGAAGACATCGCGTGTCAATCCGGGCTACTACCCCATGGAAATGACCGATGAACAAAAAAACGCTACATACGCCGACAAACTCGAATGGTGGACCCCCTCGTGGCGTAAGGCTGTCAGCGACGGCATGTTCAATCTGCGTGACCTTCCCGGCGGCCAGATGGCACGCGACATGACAATATACATCGACGATGACGGCCGCGCATACCACATATTTGCCAGCGAGGAGAATCTCACCATCAACATAGCCGAACTCGACTCCACTTTCACCCGACACACCGGGCGTTACACCCGCGTGGCTGCCGGCGGACAGAATGAGGCTCCGGCCATATTCAAGAAGGACGGCACCTACTGGATGATTACCTCTGGGTGTACGGGCTGGGCTCCGAACGCCGCACGCATGATGAAAGCCAACTCGATAATGGGTCCATGGGAGCAGCTTCCCAACCCGTGCCGCGGCCAAGGCGCCGAGACCACATTTGAATCACAGGGAACATACATCATGGAACACGAGGGCAACTTCATCTTCATGGCCGACCGCTGGAATCCCAAGCAGCTGAACGATTCCCGCCACCTGTGGATACCGATACAGTTTGATGCCGACGGTACACCTTATCTCACATTAGAATAACCATCATGCCATCATGAAAAATATTATCACTTCAATCACACTGTTAGCCGCCGTGTCGACTATCCAGTTGCAGGCGGCGCCTACCAAGGAGTCGGGCAAGGTGCGCGAGGCCATCGAGCTCGTCAACAATCACTGGCAGCAGACCAATGTGCCGGAGTGTCGTGCTTTCTGGGACAATGCGGCTTACCACACCGGCAATATGGAGGCTTACTTCCTCACGGGCAATGAGAATTGGCGCCGGTACAGCGAGGACTGGGCCAACCACAATGAGTGGAAGGGGGCCAAGAGCAATGACCGTGCCGACTGGAAATATTCCTACGGTGAGTCGGACGACTATGTGCTTTTCGGCGACTGGCAGATATGTTTCCAGACGTATGCCGACCTGTACAATATTCTCCCCGACGACCGCCGCATAGCCCGCGCCCGCGAGGTCATGGAGTATGAGATGTCGACTCCGCGCAATGATTACTGGTGGTGGGCCGATGGCTTGTACATGGTCATGCCGGTAATGACTAAGCTTCACAAGATTACGGGCAACGACCGTTATCTCGACAAGCTATACGAGTATATTGTCTACAGCGACAGCATCATGCTCGACGCCGAGACGGGGCTTTACTACCGCGACGGGAAGTATGTGTACCCCAAGCACAAGAGCGTCAACGGCAAGAAGGATTTCTGGGCGCGTGGCGACGGCTGGGTTCTGGCCGGCCTGGCCAAGGTGATAAAGGACCTCCCTGCCGACTACAAGCACCGCCAATTCTTTGTTGACAAATACACCCGCCTGGCCGACGCGGTCGTTGCCACTCAGCAACCAGGCGGATACTGGACCCGCTCGATGATGGATCCTGAGCATGCTCCCGGCTGCGAGACGAGCGGCACTGCGTTTTTCACCTACGGCCTCCTGTGGGGCATCAACAACGGTTACCTCAACGACCCGAAATATATTGACGCCGCCCTGCGAGGCTGGGACTACCTGTACAAGACCGCCTTGCAGAAGGACGGCTCGATAGGCTACGTCCAGCCCATAGGCGAAAAAGCAATACCGGGGCAGGTCGTAGACCGCACCTCGACATCCAACTTCGGAACCGGCGCGTGGCTGCTCGCCGCCTGCGAGTATGTGCGCTACCTTGAGAAGCACAGCAACGATGACCGTGCCTATTGGAGCGAGCTGGCCTACAACATGGCGGCTCCCGTGCTCTCCAAGATGGCTGCGGGCGAGCTGCAACGCGACATGCTGGTGGAGGTTAGCCCCAACTGGGACGGCCGCGACCGCCGCGTCACCTACATGGAGGCTTTCGGCCGTCTCATGGCCGGCATCGCACCCTGGCTGTCTCTCCCCGACGATGACACCGCCGAGGGACTGAAACGCCGCGAACTGCGCGAGTGGGCGCTCAAGGCCTACGCCAACGCTGTCGACCCCGACAGCCCCGACATGCTGTTGTGGGGCGGCGAGGGGCAGGTCATGGTCGACGCCGCCTATGTGGCCGAATCGTTCATACGCGCCCGCAAAGCGCTGTGGGAACCGCTCGACGACACCACCAAGCAGCGCTACATCGATGCGTTCAAGGGTGTGCGCCGCATCGACCCTCCATATACCAACTGGGTGCTGTTCTCGTCGACCATCGAGAGCTTCCTCACCTCGATTGGCGCCGACGGTGACGACTACCGCGTGAACTCGGCCATACGCAAAGTCGAGGAATGGTACACGGGCGACGGATGGTATGCCGACGGCCCCTCGTTCGCGTTCGACTACTACTCGAGCTACGTGTTCCACCCTATGTATCTCGAGACGCTCCAGAACATGAAGCAGTCGGGCCGCTACACCCGCATACACTACGGCAAGTATTATGACCGCGCACTGCGCCGCGCACAGAAGTTCAGCATCGTGCTCGAACGCCTCATCTCGCCCGAGGGTACCTTCCCCGTCTTTGGCCGCTCCATCCCCTACCGCATGGCCGCCATGCAGCCCCTGGCAATGATGGCATGGCAGGAGAAACTGCCGGCCGGACTCACCAACGGCCAGGTGCGTGGAGCCCTTACATCGGTTATGCACCGCATGTTCGACGGCAAGGAAAACTTCAACGAGGGTGGCTACCTCACGATAGGATTTGCCGGTCGCCAGCCCAACATCGCCGACTGGTACACTAACAACGGTTCGCTCTACATGACCTCACTGGCGTTCCTGCCGCTGGGACTGCCGGCCCACCACCCATTCTGGACCGACGCCTCCCTGCCCTGTACCCAAGCGCGCGCCTGGAACTCCCACCCGTTCCCCAAAGACCACCACTGGCCCGACCAGATTACCACCCACGACCTGTACTGACCCTCCTCACCGGCTCATTGCGCCAATCATCTGACTATCAGTAAAACATGCCGAAGGCATGTCCCTACAGTCCAACCGACCGAATGGATTTAAAATCAGATTATTAAACAAGCTCTAAATAAAGTGGAGGGACACCGGCCGGCGTCTCTCCACTTTTCATTCAGTAACCAATCTTTTTTACCTTTGTAATATCAGAAGGAGGGGTAGCCGGGGTTCTGGACATACTGCCCGAGCGAGAAGTTGTACTGAGCTACCGGTATGGGGAAATATTCCTCGCCGTCGTCAAACTTGGCGTTCTTATAGTAGACGCGGGTATCTTTCTCTGCCTCGAAATAGCGGGTCATGACTTCACGGGCTATACCCCAGCGCACGAGGTCGAAGTAACGTTCACCCTCAAGAGCTTTTTCGAGGCGCATCTCGGTGCGTAATGCCTTGCGCGCATAGTCCTGATTCCAGCCGGTAGCAGGATATAGGCCTATGTTGTAGTTGGCTGCGTCTTTAGCGGGATCGTCAAAGTCTTTGACAAAGGCGCTGTTCATTGCTCTCTGGCGCACGGCGTTTATAAGAGTGCGTGCCGTCTCGAGATCCTCACCTATCTCAATGAGTGCCTCGGCTTTCCACAGCATGAGGTCGGCATAACGTATGATCTGCCAGTTGAGACCCGACGCTCCCCAAGGCCAGCCCTGATACATATCGGGGCTCTCGGGCGACACCCAGAAGCGCTTGGTGGTGTTGTAACCGTAGGTTCCACGGTCGCGAGTCCAGAGGCCGCATGGCTGCACGCGGTAGGTCTTGTAGGTAATAGTGGGGCGACCTACGATGAAGTCGAGACGGGGATCGACGGCAGGAGTCATATTTTCCATTGTAAACTTGTAGACGTTCTTGCCGTTATCATACTTAACGTTATTGCCATTGGCATCCTTTACTTCCTCAAACTTCTTTACCACGGCAAAGTCGGGGCGCGACTGATAGTCGAACACGGGCAGGCCGTCGGCATCGGTCTGGTAGGCATTTATAAGATCCTGAGAGGGCTGGAAGAAACCGTCGCCTCCATAGGGGCTCTCGCCGCCGGGCGAATTGAGCAGGTTGCTCCAGTTGATGCGTCCACCGTCGGCCGACCCATCGTTCAGGGAGTGCTGGACTGCCCATACCGACTCGCTGCCGTTCTCGTAGGCAAGAAGGTCGAGATTCTGGAAATCGCTCAGCAGGCTATAGCCTTTCACGTTGTCAATAAGCTCCACTACCTCTTTGAGCAGCTGCTTGTTGATGTTTATCACCCGGTTGGTGGCAGGATCCTGCTCGTAGGCCTGATACAATTTCACTTTGGCGGCATAGGCGCGGGCAATGTTGCCGTTGACGTGTCCTACTTCGTCCTGACGGTCGGGCAAGACTTCGGCTGCCTCAAGGAGTTCACCGGCAATGCGGGCAAGGTGTTCGTCGCGGGTATATACATCGTTGCGCACGTTGACATAGTCGCCCGTGGGCAGATTCTCGTCGATATATGGCACGCGGTTAAACAGTCTCACAAGCTCGAAGTAATAGTGACTGCGCAGCACTTTCATCTCGGCAAGACGTATGTCGCGATTCTTGACAACAGCAGGGTCGGCCGCATTGAGCACACGCATGGCAGCATGCACACGCGATATCTGGCTATAGAGGTTGAACCACTTGCCGTCGAGATTACCGTTGTTGGGCTGTACCTGAAATGTCTCCTGGGCATGTATATCCCAGAGGTCGCCCTCGCCGCCACCACCTTTGTAGGCATTATCGCCGCGCACTTCGCCGAAGCTCCAGTTGGTTGTAGGGCGGGTCCAAGGGTCGCCACACTCGTTGGTCTTGCCATTGAGCGATGCATAGGCCGCATTGACAAGCAGGTCGATCGACTCGGGCGAGTTTATGATATCCTCAGAGATAACGCCCTGGGGCTTGTTTTCAAGAAAGTCATCGCTACAGGCGCCAAGCATTGCACCACAGGCGATAATGGGGAATATATATTTGAATTTCATTGTATTGCGAATTTAAGAGATTAGAAACCGAATTGCAGACCGAATGTAAACTGGCGAGGCATTGCGTAGGGGAAACCGAGTGTCTCGGGATCGGCTCCGCTATACTTTGTGATCGTGAATACGTTCTGAGCCTGGAAGTAGATGCGGGCGTTGGCAAGATGCAGTTTCTCGCGAATGTTCTGAGGCAGAGTGTAGCCAACGGTAAGATTCTTGAGTCGCACGAACGAACCGTCTTCGATATAGTAGTCGCTGCTGTCGCCCTCGTTGTTGGAGTTGTCGGTAGTGGGTGCGGGGACATCACTGTCATAGTAGCCGGTAGAGAGATAATCGTTCCAAGCCTGTGATGCTCCGAGCAGCTTGTCGCCGTGGTTGCCGGCCCAGAGCTGGAAGAAATCGGTAAATGTCTTGGAGTTGTTCCACGCGTCGCGCACGACCGACGAGAAGAATAGGCTTGCGTCGAAACCTTTGTACGTGGCCCCAAGGTTAAGACCGAACTGGGCTTTGGACAGGTCGGTACCGTTCCAGTCGCGGTCGTTCTGGTCGATGATGCCGTCGCCGTTGCGGTCGACATACTTGAGACGTCCTACACCGGGAGCGCCGAACTTGACATCGTAACGAGCATTGTAGTCATCGACCTCGGCCTGGGAATGGAACACGCCGTCGGTCTTGTAGCCCATCCACGACCCAAGGGGCTGCCCTACGATCGAGTGGTCGGCATAACCGCCAAACTGCTGGTACTTGATGTCATCGTCGAGATAAGTGACTTTATTGCGGGTGACTGTGGCGTTAAAACCTATTTCGTAAGAGAAATCTTTGTTTACCGACGTGCGCCAGTTGAGTTGCAGCTCAAAGCCCTTGTTGGTCATTTCGCCGCCATTGGTCCAGCAGTAGCCGCCCTCGCCTATCGTGGCGATATAACCTTTCTCGATGAGCATGTCGTGGGTATCCTTATAGAAGTAGTCGATTGAACCTGTCAGGCGGTTGTTGAAAAGGCCGAAGTCAAGACCTATGTTGGTCTGGTAGGTTTTCTCCCACTTGAGGTTGGAGTTGGTACCCTTCACACGTATGGCACCGGGAGCGAGAGTCGTACCGTCGCCGCTCATGTTGTATGAACCAAGATTGAGGTCGCTGCGATATATGGCATAGAAAGCATCGTTGGGGATGAGGTCATTACCGTTGACACCCCAGGCGGCACGCAGTTTGAGATCGCTGAGCCAGCCGCGGGTCGACTCCATGAAGCGCTCCTGAGAGATGCGCCAGCCGGCCGAGAACGAGGGGAACCAGTCGTAGTTGTCGTTGTGTGACAGGCGTGATGATGCATCGCGACGCAGAGTGACCGACAGCAGATACTTATTGTCGAACGTATAATTGAGTTTACCGAATCCCGAGAACAACGTGTAGGTGCTTGCGCCCGAATCGACATTCTTACCCGCAGTCACGGAGCTGAGATACAGGTAGTCGTCGGCTTCGAGTTCCAGGCCTGTACCCTCGCCATAGAGGTGCTCGCCATGCTCGCGCTTTGACTCGATACCTACAAGTGCCATTACAGAGTTCTTGCCGAAGTCGATATTATACTGGGCTGTGTTGGTCCATACCCACTGGATTGACTTGCCCGAACGCTGTGTGAGCTTGTTGACCGACGAGCGTGCCCATTTGGGCTCGAAAGTCTTGTCGTTCTCGTTAAGATAGTTCATGCCGAAGTTTGACTTTACTATGAGTCGTTTCACCGGCTCGATCTGGAGGTATGCGCTGCCGAATACGCGCCAGGCGTCATGCTTGTTGCGCGACTCGTTATCGATAAGACGCATGGCGTTGGGGGTGTCACCGAGGACGTCGCTGATATCATCGACATACACGCCGTCAACATCATAGAGAGCCTTGGCCGGATGCTGCTTCACAGCATTCTCCTCTACTCCGCCGGGGGCGAGGTGCTGTTTCCAGTAGTTGAGTGTCATGTTGCCACCCACGCGCAGGCGGTTGTTGAGGAAACCGTAGTCTGATGCCAAGCGTGCATTTATTTTCTGGAAGTCGGTTCCTTTAACGATACCGTCATGATCCATATAGCTTAATGTCATTGATGAGGAACCGTTCTCTGAACCGCGCGAAACGCCTATGGTATATGTCTGCATGAGTGCCGTGCGGTGAATCTCATCCTCCCAGTCGGTGTTCTGAGGGTTGACCATGGCGCTTGACATGTTCATATAGGGCTGCAATGCCGGGGTTGCCCCGCTGCCGTAAATCGAAGAGTTAGGAGTAGCACCGCCGTGAGCATATTTGTAGGCGCTCCAGTAGACTTCACCCCAGCCGTCGGCATCAAGGAGGTCAAGTCCCTTGTTGTAGCGCTGAACCGTGAGGGTGGCGTCAAACGTTACTCGCGCCTCGCCGCTTTTGGCCCGCTTGGTGGTGATGATGATGACACCGTTGGCAGCCTGGGCGCCGTAGATCGAAGCCGAGGCGGCATCCTTGAGCACCTGTATCGACTCGATATCGCTCGAGTTGACAATAGTACCGGGATTATCGCGGGTCATCACGCCGTCAATAACATAGAGAGGGCCGCTGGCATCGCCGCGGAACGACGAGTTGCCGCGAATAGAGGTCGATGTCGATGTCGACAGTCCGCCGGGCGTGCCGTCGGTAGCGATGCTCACACCTGCCACGCGCCCCTGCAGAGCCTGCATCACGTTGCCGGTGGGAATATCGGCGACATCTTTCATCTTTACTACCGAAACTGAACCGGTGAGGTCTGATTTCTTTTCGGCCGAGTAGCCTACTACAACTACCTCGTCGAGCATCTCGCTGTCTTCTTCAAGATAAATCGACATGACCGGCTCGACATCGAGAGTCTGAGGCATGAATCCTATATAAGAAACTGTAATTTTTGACCCCTTGGGCACTACAAGAGTAAAGTTACCGTCAAAGTCGGTTGCCGCTCCATTGGATCCTTCAATGCTCGACATTACGGTAGCGCCTATGAGGGGCTCGTTGTCGGTACGGGAGTAAACCGTTCCCTGCACAGTGATGTTCTGTGCAATGGCGCCGATTGCTGTCGACAGTAACACCAGCGCCGTGATGAATAGATTTTTCATGTTTATTATGATTGGTAAAAATTTCATGTCGCAAATTTATCATCAAATGAACACGAATACCTATAACTCATGTAGCCTTGACTATCAATAATCGTTCAATGCACGATTATTGATATCGTTTGCAACATTTTTACTAAGAGCCGGTTCGATAATAAATGTTAAATGCAAGGCGGTCAATCGTCGAGTCATTTTCGTCATGGTTTGAGGGAGCGATGGGGCTCCATCGTGACCGAAAAGCGTGACGAAAAGGGCCGACGAGTGGCCGTGGCGATGGTATCTTTCGTCCCGGGACAGGTTGCTGTATGACACGCATAATGTGAGCGTGGGAGTTTTATATGTATCTGAGCATAAAAAGTATAGATGCAAGGTATGTCATCGCCCCTGCTGTCGTCAGATACCGCTCATAGTTGCGGCATAACCGTCGAAAGTTTTCAAGCCATGCATTTGTGCGCTCAACGACCCACCGGCCTGACAAGGGAATAAAATCACGTGAGCCAAAGTTTGATTTTACGCATTCCACCACAATTCCATCCAGTGATGAATCAATTCCCCGATAGCCTTGGTCTGCCTTGACAAGAAATACTCATTTTACCTGATAATTATGTTTTCAGGCCTAACGAATTGTCCACGATATTGTTTTTCCAAATCGCTGAAAAGTTACCCTCGCCTCGCATCTCTCGGGCGCTTTTTGCCTTGTTCCTCAGTCACGTAGCACGCTACGCTCCTTTGTCTCAAGACAAAAATCACCTCGAGATCTGCGACCTTGCATTTAACATTTATTGTCGAACCGGCTCTAAATACCGGGTGTCATGAATCAAGGTCATTTGGCACCGAGGCGTTCGCGCAGGTCGCTCGGCGTCTCGCCGTAGGCCTCGCGATAGCAGCGCGTGAAATAGGCAGGCGTGGAGAAACCCACCTCATAGGCAATCTCGCTTATTGATTTCCCGGTCGTGGTGAGCAAGTCGCGGGAGCGTTTGAGCCGGAGGTTACGCAGCAGTTCAACAGGGGTATAGTTTGTGAGCGCCTTGATCTTGCGGTAGAACTGTGAACGGCCAAGCCCCATGTGTGATGCGAGCGACTCGACATTGAGATCAGGATTGCCCATCTTGGCCTGCACTATTTCAATGAATCTATTGTAGAACTCATCGTCGATATCGTGACCTGCCATCGGGCGCGCCGGAGCAGCCGAGGACATTGTCGCGGCATTGCCACACCACAGGTCCTTGATACGCCGTCTATTGTCAATGAGGCTCTTGCAACGCGATTTGAGAACGTCAGTATTGAAGGGTTTTGCCACGTAGCCGTCGGCTCCGCTGTCATATCCCTGGGCCCGCTGCTCGTCGAGGGAGCACGCGGTGAGCATCAATACCGGGATATGTGAAGTAGACACTTCCTCCTTGATGCGTCGACAGCATTCAAGGCCGTCCATGCCCGGCATCATGACGTCGCATATAACAAGGTCGGGTACATACTTGGCAGCCAGACGTATGCCCTCCTTGCCATCGGGGGCAAAGACCATGCTGTAATCGTCTCTCAACAACTCGCCCACCATGTGGCGTATATCCTCGTTGTCATCGATTACCAGCAGCAGGGGCTTGTCGTGATTCTCGATATCGGGTTCAACGTCGATATCACCCAACTCGCTATCTACATCGGCCTTGGTAATCACGTTTTCCACAGGGAGTTCGGCTTTTTGCGATACATGTGTCACAGGCAGCGAGACGGTAAATACGGTCCCCTTGCCCGGAGAACTTTCCACCTTGATGTCACCACCGTGGAGTTCAACAAATGCCTTGGCAAGCGACAGTCCTATGCCCGAGCCGTTGGGGTGCACTTTATCGACCTGATAGAAACGGTCAAATATGCTGCCTAGGTCCTCTACGGCGATTCCGCGTCCTGTATCTTCGACACTAAAGGTCAACATATTATCCTTGATCGAAGCAACGAACCGTATACGGCCGTTGCAGGGGGTGTACTTGAATGCATTGGACATGAGATTGAAAAACACCCGCTCGATTTTCTCAACATCGAGCGCCAACGAGAAATCCTGCGGGACATCGATCTCGACCGTCAGCTTGATATCCCGTTGACGTGCGATCTCATGGAACGCCTCGACCCAGTCTCCGACCATGGGAGCGAACCGTGTCTCGGCGAGGTTGACATCAAGCTTGCCATTCTCATATTTCCTGAAGTCAAGGATTTGATTTATAAGCCGTCGCAGAATTTTCACGTTTTTATTGGCAATCTTCATGAGCACATATTGACGCTCAGTAAGATTATCGGCACCGGCAAGTTGCTCTACCGGCTCGGCGATAAGCGTGAGGGGAGTGCGGAGGTCGTGTGACACGTTGGTGAAGAATACGAGCTTGGACTGAGTGGCGCGGTTGAGTTGCTCGTTGAGTTCGCGTTGTGCATCACGCTGCTCCTCGAGCAGCCGGTTCTGCTCCATGAGCTGGCGTTGATGACGCTGACGCTGCCAGAATGCCCGCAACACGAGGAACAGAATGCCAAGCACCAGCACCAGTATTGCAATCGCGGCATAGAACAACGATGTCTGTGCCGAGTGTCGTATCCAGAAATCATCGACCTGTCCTTTAAGCACTTTAATCTTTTCGGTCTCTTCCTTGAGTGATTCATTCTGCAACAGGAGTATATCGGCATTGGTTATGTCGACCGGCGATGATACGGGCAGGCGACAAATGGTATCAAAAGGTTGATTGTTAAGTATGGCCAGAGCTGTGCGCACGAGTCGGTATCCCTCGGTAGGATACAAGAATGTAGCGTCGATGACACTGTCGGCCACGGCACGAATACCTATTTCGGGCGCAGCATCGATACCTATCACCTTGAGGTCCATTCCGTGCCGGCGCGCCATCTCCGATGCGGCAATGGCCATACGGTCATTGTGGGCATATACGAGATCGATATCCCTATATATATATTAAGGAGAGAGTCGGCTATGACTGCCGCATCCTCATAGTTCCAGTTACCGTAAGCCGACGCTACAAGTTCGAGGCCCTCGGTTTTGGCCCCTTTGACAAATCCATCGTGTCGCTCGATAGCCGGAGTAGAGCCCTTAAGACCGTAGATTTCAATGACTCGTCCGCCGGGACCTGTCAAATGGCGAGCGTAATGTGCGGCGGCTTCGCCCACCTGTACATTATCTACACCCTGCCACGCCGTGTAGGAGTCGCCATTGATATTGCGGTCAAAAATAATGACCGGAACGCCGGCATTGTAGACCTCCTCGATTACGGGCGTTATGGCGTCGGCCTCGTTAGGCGCGGCGATTATTATATCGAAATTGTTCTCCTTGAAATAACGTATGTCGGCTATCTGCTTCTCGTTGCTGTCGTCGGCCGAGCGAATCTCGACAGTAGCCTCGGGGTGAAACATTATCTCGCGATTTATCTCATCGTTCATTTTAGCGCGCCAGTCGTCTTGACTACACTGCGATACACCTATACGATAATGAGTCTCCTCACTACAGGAAAAGAGGCAAAAGCAAGGTAACAGATAAAGCAGAAAATAAAGAGTTTTTTTCATGGCATCGGACTTGTTTCACCACAAAATTAAGTATAAAATTATGAAGAACAGGTCTTTTACTTGTATTTTTTTTGCAATGCAACATTTGTACAACCTTATGCACATTTTTTTATAGCGCTGCGATTCATTTATTATTAGCTTTGCAGTGTTCAAAAACAATTATACCACGAAAACCATTATATCGTATGAAAAAATTCATCAATACCATGATTGTGACAGCAGCCATCGTCATAGGATCAACGGGAGCCGATGCCCGCAATGGCGTCGAGATAGAACATCTCGGCACCAACAATACGCTTGTGAGAGTTACGGCCGACGGTGGCAAGTACCTTATTCTCCCCGTGCAGGAGTCCAACGACGAGGCCACCGTCAACATCATCGTCGATGGCAAGCTCGACCGCACCATCAGCGTGTGTCTCGCAAAATCAAAAGTTGACTATACCGTCCCCTTGAACCTTGAGAAATATGCCGGCAAAAACGTGGTTCTTAACATAACCACCACACAGAGCCGGTCGTCGGTACGCGAGGCCAAAGACGATGCGTGCTGGAATAATATCTTGGTGAGCGACACGTTCGACACCTCCAACCGCGAGAAATTCCGTCCGGCCTATCATCATACCCCCCTCTACGGCTGGATGAACGACCCCAACGGAATGTTCTATAAAGATGGTGTGTGGCATCTTGCCTTTCAGTGGAACCCCTACGGTTCGAGATGGCAGAATCTCTCATGGGGCCAGTCAACCAGCCGCGATCTCATACACTGGGAAACACAACCCGACGCGATAATCCAGCCCGACGGCCTTGGAATGATATTTAGCGGTAGCTCTGCGATAGACAAGACAAACAGCGCCGGATTCGGTGAAGACGCCGTAGTGGCTATGTACACATCGGCTGCCGCAAGCCAGATTCAGAGCCTGGCGTGGAGCAATGACGGCGGCTATACTTATAATGTGTATGCAGGCAACCCGGTGCTTACACTTGAGAGCGAAGCCCGCGACCCCAACATGTTCTGGAATCTCGATACCAAGGAGTGGATTCTCATACTCGCCCACGCGCTTGACCACGAAATGCTCATTTTCACTTCGCCCGACATGAAGAAATGGACCCTGCAGAGCAGTTTCGGCAAGGGACTTGGCGCACAGGATGGCGTGTGGGAGTGTCCCGACCTCTTCGAACTGGCAGTCGACGGTACCGACGAGAAGAAATGGGTACTACTCTGCAATCTCAACCCGGGTGGTATATTCGGCGGCAGTGCGACACAGTATTTCATAGGCGACTTTGACGGCAAGACATTCACGCCCGACCTTGACAGAAACGGCCGGGTACCCACCAAGTGGCTCGACTACGGTAAGGACCACTATGCAACGGTAAGTTTCAGCGACGCTCCCGACAGTCGCCGCACGGTGATAGGCTGGATGAGCAACTGGCAGTATGCTCCCGAGGTGCCTACGATGCAGTACCGCAGCGCCAATACACTCCCGCGCGAAATGGGCATTTTCCGCGACAGCGACGGTCAACTTTACGTATCATCTAAGCCTTCTCCCGAGATTGATGCAATAAGAGACCGTATTTTCAAGAGCGTGTCCAACGTGAACGTAGGCAAGAATGAGCGAAAATACGCCATACCCGAAATTTGTGAGATTCTCATGACTATCGATCCCGCCAAGAGCGACTCGGTAAACATCTCGCTCTCAAACGACGCCGGAGAACATGTCGACATGACCTATAACGTAGAGGCCGGCCGGCTGTCATTCGACCGCCGCGAAAGCGGAATAGTCGACTTCAGCCAGGATTTCCCGGCAGTGACAGCAACTCCGACCCACTCGGCCGATGGTAAAATAAATCTGCGCATCTTCATCGACCGTTCAAGCATCGAAGTGTTTGAAGCCGACGGACGATTCGTGATGACCAATCTGGTGTTCCCCAACACCCCCTACTCCTCGCTCTCTCTCAGTGCCTATGGCGGCAAGGCCAAAATCTCCAATCTTAAAATTTATACCATCAACGTTCAATAATTCCGGTCATGGAAGTTACACAATCATTAGCCACCGATAAAAAAAGCTCTCTGCTGCAGATAGCGCCTGTGATGCTCTGCTTCTTTGCCATGGGTTTTGTCGACCTCGTGGGCACAGCATCAAACTATGTACAAAAGGACCTCGGGCTCACCGACGCTGAAGCCAACCTGTTTCCGTCGCTCGTCTTCTTCTGGTTCCTGATTTTCTCCGTTCCCACGGGCATGCTCATGAATAAGATAGGTCGAAAGAAGACCGTTCTGATAAGCCTCGTCGTGACGGCTATATCCCTCATCATCCCCATCACGGGCGACAGCTATATGACCATGCTGCTGTCGTTCTCGCTCTTAGGCATAGGCAACGCCATCATGCAGACGTCGCTGAACCCCCTGGTCACCAATCTCATAAGCAGCGACAAACTCGCATCGACACTTACATTCGGACAGTTTGTCAAAGCCATCGCATCGTTTCTGGCTCCCATACTGGCAGCCTGGGGTGCAACGACTTTCCTGCCAACCTTTGGCCTGGGATGGCGCACGCTGTTCGTCATCTACGCCGTGATAAGCTTCCTGTCGATCTCGGCTCTCGCGGCTACTCCCATTGAGGAAGAACGCCCCGACAAAGCATCGGGCGTAGGCGAATGTCTCAAACTGCTCGGACGTCCGTTCATACTGCTCTGCTTCCTTGGCATCATGTGCCATGTAGGCATCGATGTAGGCACCAATACCACTGCGCCCAAAATAATCATGGAGCGCCTTGGACTGCCTCTCGAGGAGGCCGGCTTCGCTACGAGCGTCTATTTCATTTTCCGCACGGCCGGATGCTTTACCGGAGCCTTCCTGCTGCGTCTCATATCGCCCCGCCTGTTCTTCGGCATCAGCGTCGTTATGATGCTCGCAGCCATGGCTATGCTCTTCGTGTGTGGCTCGCTCATGGCTATCTATACAGCACTGGCGCTGATAGGATTCGGCAACTCTAACATTTTCTCGATAGTATTTTCTCAGGCGTTACTGTCGTCGCCCAACGAGAAGAACGAAGTCTCGGGACTCATGATCATGGGCCTGTTCGGCGGCACAATATTCCCCCTTGCCATGGGACTTGCATCCGACTCCATAGGACAGACCGGCGCCGTAGCCGTAATGACGGCTGGAGTAGCATATCTTTTATATTACACATTGAAAATCAAAACAATAAAATAGCATATCATGAAAGACATTGTAGTAGGAATGGGCGAAGCCCTGTGGGATGTACTCCCCGAAGGTAAAAAAATAGGCGGTGCTCCTGCCAACTTTGCTTATCACGTATCGCAATTCGGACTGCCGAGCTGCGTTGTAAGCGCCGTAGGCGATGACCCTCTGGGCAAAGAGATCGTAGAAAATCTCACATCCAAAGGACTCAACCAGCTCATAGCCGAGGTACCTTACCCCACCGGCACCGTACAGGTAGAAATAGACCAGGCCGGCATTCCACAATACGAGATAAAAGAAAATGTAGCCTGGGACAACATACCTTACACCGCGCCGCTCGAGTCGCTCGCAGAGCGCACCAAGGCCGTATGTTTCGGCTCGCTCGCACAGCGCAACGTGGTGTCACGCAACACCATCAACCGTTTTCTCGACGCGATGGAACCGGTCGATGACAAGCTCGTGGTATTTGACGTGAACCTGCGCCAGGGCTTCTATAACAAGGAGATACTGTGTAACTCGATGACCCGCTGCAACATACTCAAAATCAACGACGAAGAACTTGTGACAGTAAGCCGCATGTTCGGCTATCCCGGCATCGACCTGCAGGACAAGTGCTGGATACTCCTGGGCAAATACAACCTCAAGATGCTCATCCTCACCTGCGGCATCAACGGCAGCTACGTATTCACCCCCGGCAACGTGTCGTTCCAGCCCACCCCCAAGGTCGAAGTAGCCGACACCGTCGGCGCGGGCGACTCATTCACGGCAGCATTCATATCGGCCATACTCAAAGGCAAACCCGTGACCGAAGCCCACGCGCTGGCCGTCCGCACATCGGCCTTCGTGTGCACCCAGAAAGGCGCAATGCCCGTACTCCCGCCCGACCTCACCCGCTAACCCCCTATCTCCCCCCATACACACAACCCGCCCCGCGCCGAAGGCAACAAACCTCCAGCCCGGGGCGGGTCATTTAATATCTAAAACGTCAGCGGACGGTGCCTACGGCGCGGATTACGCTGTTGGGGGTGCGGGGGTCGTTGACTATCACTGAGATGCGGCCGTTGAGTATCTCTGAGGGTATCGACATCGGGTCGATGGTTACCTGGACGGTTGCTTCGCGTCCTTTCTTTAGCTTGTCGGCTGTGGTTGTTACGGTTATGCCGGGGTCGGTGGTGTAGACCCGGCGCACTTGCATTGTGCTTTTGCCTACGTTTTTGAATGTGAAGCTACGGGTTACGGGGCCGCCGTTGCGGTCGATCTCGCCAAAATCGAGGATGTTGCTCTCGAACTCGATCACAGGGGCTTCACGCAACTGGCCGGGGGTCATGCGCGAGAAGTCTTCGTCAACGATGGCTATCATGTTGATTTTTACGGGTTCATCGACCGGGGATGCCTGTAACATGAGGCTGTCGGTGTAGATTCCGTACATGTCGGCTTCGGGTACGAAATAGAGTGTGTAGGTGGTTTGTTCGCCGGGGCCTATGGTGGGATTGGAGGTGTTGATTTTAACACCTCGGGGCACGCTGACCCACTCGGGGGTGAGCGAATCGGGCGTAGCGTTGTAGACTTCAAGGAATGATGTCTTGCTCTTGCCGCGTGTTACCTCGCCGAGCAGTACGTTGTCGGAACGCAGTTTGAGCGAGCCGGCATCGACCGGGTAGCGGCCGCGCAGGGTGTTGCTCGACCCTATGACGACGCCTTTGATAAGCAGTGTCTGGCGCGGAGTCTCGGTGTTGAAGTCGACGTAGACTTTCTTGCCGAAACGACCGGGGCGACCGGTGGGGTTATACGTGACCTCGACGTAGCCGGTATCGCCAGGCTCGACGGGCTCTTTGGTATATGATGATGATGTGCAGCCACATGTGGCGCGTGATGCTATGATTGCAAGTGGCTCGTCGCCTGTATTGACGTAGGCGAAGCGGCACTTGACAATTCCGTCGTTCTCGTCGAAGGCGCCGAAGTCGTGGGTCTGTTCAAGGAATTTCACTTCGGGGCCGGCAGCACTCGCAATGGTGAGTATGCCGAGAGATAATATCAGCGAACTAATGCGTTTAATCATGATCGGAACCGGGTATTACTACGCCACTTATCTTGAGGTTGACCGACTTTGGACGCTTGGCGTTGGTGCGTACACGGATGGATTTGGTGAATTCTCCGGGGCGTCCTTTGGGCAGGTATGTTACTTTTATCTTGCCTGTCTTGCCGGGTTTGATGGGTTTCTTGGGGAACTCGGGGCGGGTACAGCCACAACTTGCATTGGCCGAGACTATTACGAGCGGCTCATCACCGGTATTAGTGAACTCGAATTCACATGATACGGGGTCTCCGTCTTCGTCGATATTGCCGAAGTCGTGGGATGTGACGCTGAACTCGATACCGGGGCCTTCGGCCATAGCTACGGCCGATCCAAGCAACAGTGCAACCAACAGTGATGTAATGTATCTTTTCATTCTATATCTTGGGGGGTAAGGGGCTATAGGGTCTTTAAGGTCTTTAGGGTCCTTAGAGTTTAACAACGCTGAGGCGCTTTGGTTCACGGCTGTGGGGCGGCTTTGCGGTCTTTGCCGGCAAGCATGCCACAGGCGGCCATGATATCTTCGCCGCGCGAGGCGCGTATGGTGGCGATGAATCCTTTCTCGTTGAGTCGGTCGCGGAATGCTTCCATCGTGGCAGTCGATGATGGCCGAAGATTGCTGTCGGGTATGACATGGAAGCGTATGAGGTTGAGACGGCAGTCGAGACCGCGTAGCAGTCGGGCTACAGAATCGGCATGTTGCAAATCGTCGTTAACGCCTTTCCACATGATGTACTCAAACGACAGGCGGCGCTGGTGGCTGAAGTCGTAATTGCGCAACAGCTCAACCACATCGACCGACCGATAGGCTTTCTCGACGGGCATGAGTCCGGCTCGCTCGGGGCCGTAGGGTGAATGGAGGCTAATGGCGATATGCACCTTGGTCGTGTCGAGCAATGTCTTGAGCTCTTTTATCTTGCCTATCGACGAAACGGTTATGCGCTTGGGGCTCCAGGCGAGTCCCCAGGGGGCTGTGAGCACCTCGATGGCCTGCAATACGGCGTCGAGGTTGTCCATAGGCTCGCCCATTCCCATGAAAACGAGATTGGTTAGGGTCTCGCTCTCGGGTATCGACAGCACCTGGTTGATGATGCCGGCGGCGGTGAGGTTTCCGTGGAATCCCTGGCGGCCGGTCATGCAGAATGTGCATCCCATACGGCATCCGGCCTGCGACGAGACGCACAGTGTGGCACGGTCATGGTCGGGAATATAAACGCTCTCGATGTCACGGTCGCCCACTCCATTGAACAGGTATTTGACGGTGCCGTCGGCCGAGCGGGCCTCGGCCTTGGGGGCCTCGCGTCCTACGACATATCCCATCTCTTTGAGGTGTGCGCGGGCAGCGAGCGAGAGGTCGGTCATGGCGTCGGTGTCGGTTACGCGCGCTACATAGAGCCAGCGGGCCATCTGCTTGGCGGCAAAAGGCTTGAGACCTACGGCAGCTGCGACATGTCGCAGCTGCTCGAGAGTCATTCCTATGAGGGGTTGTTGCATATCGGTGATGATTTATAAGCAACTATGGGCTGTCTTAGCGACGGCCTTTCTTCTGCTGTTCGCGCAGGGCGGCCTGCTGGCGGCGCTGTGCCTCCTCGAGGCGTGCCATGAATCCGCTCTTCTTGCGGGGCTTGGCGGCGTTGGCCATCATGCGGTCGCGCACTTTCTTCTCGTTGATGCAACGGCGGAAGATATATGTCTGAACGATCGTAATCAACAGCGACAGGAAGTAGTAGTAGCTAAGGCCGGCCGCATACTGGTTGAAGAACACAAGGAACATGACGGGCATGAGATACATCATCCACTTCATGGCGGGCATCGACGACTGCGAGGGCTGGTTCTGCATGTTGATGCGTGTGTACAGAATGTTGGTCACGGTCATGAGCAAGCAGAAGAGGCTGACGTGGTTACCATACATGGGGATGGTAAACGGCAGGGTGAAAATCACGTCGGGGGCGGCGAGGTCCTGTGCCCACAGGAACTGCTGGCCGCGCAGCTCGATACACGACGGGAAGAACTTGAACATGGCGATGAGGATAGGCATCTGCAACAGCAGGGGAAGGCAGCCCGACATGGGGCTGGCGCCGGCCTTGGAGTAAAGGGCCATCGTCTTTTGCTGACGTGTCATCGCGTTCTCGTTGCCGGGATACTTCTCGTTGATTTCCTTGATTTCGGGAGCAAGCACGCGCATGCGGGCCTGAGACATGTAGCTCTTGTAGGTGAACGGGAAGAGAATCACCTTAATAAATATAGTGAGCAACAGGATGATAACGCCGTAGTTGCTGATGAACTGGCTCAGGAAAGTAAATACCGGTATTATAATAATGGTATTGATCCAGCGGAAGAGTGCCCAGCCCAGGGGTATCACGCGTGTGAGCTGAAGGTCGGTGTCGGGCGAAATCTCGTCGTCGACCTGGCTGAGCAGCGGGTAAAGGTTGGGACCGATGTAGATATCCATCGACACGGGGTTCTCGGTCATTGTGGAGTAGTCGAGCGTGGCGCGAGCCGACATGTCCTTGAGGTACAGCGGGTCATTGTTGTCCATAAGCTCGCGCTGCTTGAGGATGGCTGTGTTGAACTGCTCGGAGGGAATAACGATGGTCGAGAAGAACTGGTTCTTGAATGCAATCCATTGCAGACGCTGATTGAACTCCTTGTCGCCATGTTTCATGCCCAGGTCATCGGGGGTCTCGCCCGACTCCTTGTAGTAGACGGCGCTGTTCTGCTGCTCGAACGTGCGGCCACGCTCGTTGCGGCCGAGGCGCTGGTTCCACACGAAGGCCGTTGTAGCCATCGAGGGGGGAAGTATCTTGTCGATATTTTTCTGTACGATGTCGAGCTTGACAACGTAGCTGTCCTTGCCGCTGAGTGTGTAGCGCATGCCCCATGTGGCGCCTGAGCCAAGATCGAGCTGCATGAGCACGGTCGAATCGTTCTCGACGATAGGCTTGAAGTACATGTCGCGGGTATCGATGCGCTGCTGTGAGTTGGTGGTGAGCTCAAACGAGTAGTTGTCCTTGGCGATGGGCTGTATCACCTCTACCTGGGTCGTGTCGATAACACCGTTTTCACCGGGGAAATAGGTGCAGTATTTTTTGTCGAGTAGCACCGCACGGTTTATGTAGCCGCCACGGGTAGAGATATTGAGCGCGAGTACATCGTTTTTTAGTGTCACCACGGTATCGGCGCCGCTGAGATGGCGGGCGAATGTCTGGTATTTCTTGGCGTTCATGATCGCACCGCGCAGCGAGGCTATGGCAGCCTGTCGCTGAGGGAGCGACAGCGAGTCGGGGAACTGGGATGTAACCACTGCGTTGTAGTCAATGCGAGTGCCCATGGCGTCGACTGTGCCGCTCACTGTGCCGTTATCGTTGACGAGAGTCACGCCGGCAGTGTTGTAGGTATATGCGGGCTGAGAACCCTCGGCAGCCTCGGCATCGGCGACACCTACGGCTACAATGGTGTTGGCCAGGCCGGCAATCTCGTCGGGGCGGATGCTGTCAAGCAGAGCGTCACGCTCTTTTTCGGCCTGTCGGCTGTCGACCTGTTCCTTGTTGGCAGGCGCCTTGTTGGCTTCGGGCTTGGGTTGCAGGTACATGAAGCCGAAGATGACCGCAGCCATCAGCAACATGCCTATGAGAGTGTTTTTATCCATATCGATTTATATGTTAATACATTTAGATTAGTTCAATTTGTGTGCCCTGCCTCCTCACCATAGGCAATCGCAGCCCTGACGAAGTCGACAAACAGAGGGTTGGGGTGCAGAACGGTGCTCGAATACTCGGGATGATACTGCGTGCCTACAAACCACCGCTTGCCGGGAATCTCCACCACTTCGACAAGATGAGAGGCCGGATTTTCGCCCACACAGCGCATGCCGGCATTCTCAAACTGCCCGCGATAGTCGCTGTTGAACTCAAACCGGTGACGGTGACGCTCTCTGACGCTTGTAGTGCCGTAGGCACGGGCTGCAGTCGAGTCGGGCAACAACTCGCAGTCGTAGGCTCCGAGTCGCATCGTCCCGCCCATGTTGCTGATGCCTTTCTGCTCCTCCATCAGGTCGATGACATTATAGGGGGTCTTGGTGTCCATCTCGGTGCTGTTGGCATCGGTCATGCCGAGTACGTTACGCGCAAACTCGATGACCATGCACTGCATGCCCAGGCATATTCCGAACGTGGGCACATCGTGCCCGCGGCACCATTTCAGCGCCACAAACTTTCCGTCGATACCACGCTGGCCAAATCCCGGCGCAATGATGACGCCATCGAGAGGCGACAGCTGCTCGTCGACATTCCCCTCGTTAAGTTTCTCGCTATGTATAAACGTGATGTTGAGTCGGTGATCGTTATAGGCGGCTGCCTGTAGCAGCGACTCGTTGATAGATTTATAGGCGTCGGGCAGCTCGACATACTTGCCCACGATGCCTATATTGACCGTCTTCGTAGCGTTTTTAAGCTTGTTGAGAAACTGCATCCAGGGCTCCATGTGGGGCTCGCCCTCGATGGGGGTCCCGGTCTTGCGCAATACAAGTTCGTCGAGATGCTGCAGGTGCATGTTGACAGGCACCTGATATATGGTGGGAACGTCGATCGACTGGATTACCGCATCGGGCGATACGTTGCAGAACAGTGCGATCTTGCGGCGCATCTCGGGCGAGATGTCGCGCTCGGTGCGCAGGATGAGTATGTCGGGCTGTATTCCCACCTCCTGCAACTGCTTCACCGAGTGTTGCGTTGGCTTGGTCTTAAGTTCCTTGGCAGCTGCGATATAGGGCACATAGGTGAGGTGAACGCAGATGCAGTTCTCGCCGAGTTCCCAGCGTAGCTGACGTACGCTCTCGATAAACGGCAGCGACTCGATGTCGCCCACCGTGCCGCCTATTTCGGTGATTATGAAGTCAAAGTTGCCTGTATTGCCGAGCGCCTTGACATTGCGTTTGATCTCGTCGGTGATGTGCGGTACAATCTGCACGGTCTTGCCAAGGTAGTCGCCCCGGCGCTCCTTGTCGATGACGCTCTGGTAGATGCGACCTGTCGTGACATTGTTGGCACGGGTGGTCTGGATGTCGGTGAAACGTTCATAGTGTCCCAGGTCAAGATCGGCCTCGTGTCCGTCGACAGTGACATAACACTCGCCATGCTCGTAAGGGTTGAGCGTGCCCGGGTCTATGTTGATGTAGGGGTCAAACTTTTGGATGGTAACACGATAGCCGCGAGCCTTGAGCAGGCAGGCGAGTGACGATGATATTATACCCTTGCCCAGCGATGAAACAACGCCTCCGGTAACAAAAATATACTTGGTTTCCACGTCCTGATATATGTGTTAAGTTTGGAATAAAAAAATTTGGAGCAAAGGTAGTAAAAAATTCCCGAGCATCAAAACATAATAAAACAGCCCCAAGCGAGTTATTAATATAGATATATACATTTTATCAGCACACATGAACAAATACATTATATCACTGCTGGCGCTTGTCGTGACTGCAATGTCGGCGTTGGCACAGAAAAACGAATTCAATCCTATCGAGACCGGCGTAACGTCGCTGTCGATAGCCCCCGATGCACGCGGCGCCTCGATGGGCGACCTCGGCGCCGCAACCGACCCCGACGCCAACTCGCAGTTCTGGAACCCCTCGAAATACGCGTTCGCCTACAGCCAGGGAGCCGCATCGCTCAGCTACACACCGTGGCTGCGTAAACTCGTCAACGACATTTTCCTGGCCAACCTCTCGGGCTACTGGAAGATAGGCTCCGGCGACAATCAGGCCGTGAGTGCTTCGCTGCGCTATTTCTCGCTGGGCGAGGTCACGACCAACGACCAGAGCGGAGCCGTGGGGCAGAGCCTCAACCCCTACGAGCTGTCGTTTGACGTCGGTTACTCACGCAAACTCAGCGAGAAATTCTCAATGGGCGTCGTGTTCCGCTACATCTACAGCGACCTCGGTTTCAGCGAGTCCTATGCCGGCGACCAGACGGTAGGCGCATCGGCTTTCTCGGCCGACATCTCGGGCTACTACACCACCTACCCCATCATAGGCCGCAACGAGTGCCAGTGGTCATGGGGCTGGGACATATCCAACATAGGCTCCAAGGTGTCATATAATAATGGTGAAGACCCGGCCTTCCTCCCCACCAACCTGCGACTGGGCACGATGTTCATGTTCCCGCTCGCCGACTTCCACACCCTCGCCTTAGCCCTCGACCTTAACAAACTGCTCGTACCTACCAAGCCCCGCGAGAGCGACTATGAAGACTCGACCGAGGGACAGATAGAGTACCTCGACGCCCTCGAGAAATGGGAGAACATGTCGCCCATCACCGGTATATTCAAATCATTCAGCGACGCCCCCGGCGGCATGAAAGAGGAGCTGCGCGAAATCAACTGGTCGCTCGGAGCCGAGTATAGCTACAACCAGCAGTTCTTCCTGCGCGCCGGCTATTACCACGAGAGCGCCTACAAAGGCAACCGCCAGTACTTCAGCTTCGGAGCAGGCTTCTCGCTCAACGTCCTGCGCCTCGACGCCTCCTACATGATGGCAACGGCCCAGACCTCGCCGCTCGACCAGACACTGCGATTCACACTCACATTTGACATGGACGGCCTCAAAGACCTCATAGGCCGCCGCCGCTAATAGCACAGACCGAAAAATGGATATAAGGATTGGAAACGGATTTGACGTACACCGCCTCGTCGAGGGAAGGCGCCTTGTTATATGTGGAGTTGAAATACCCTACGAGCTCGGACTCCTCGGGCACAGCGATGCCGACGTAGCCCTGCACGCCCTCTCCGACGCCCTGCTCGGCGCCGCCGCCATGCACGACATAGGCTATCACTTCCCCGACACCGATCCAGAATATGCCGGAGCCGACTCCCGCCGCCTGCTGCGCCGCGTGGTGGAAATTATCGCCGAGAAAGGATACACACCCGGCAATGTCGACGTTACCATCATAGCCCAGCGCCCCAAGATGCTGCCCCACATCGAGCAGATGCGCCGCAATATAGCCGACGACCTCGGCCTCGACATCGACCGCGTGAGCGTCAAAGCCACCACCACCGAGAAGCTCGGCTACACCGGCCGCGGCGAGGGCATCGCCGCCCAAGCCACCGCCCTCATCACCTCCCTCCGCTAAGCCGAGTAATAAACGCTCTAAGTCCAAACTTATTTAGTAGCTGCGATATTCCTGTCGACAGCTCACTATCATAGTATATTCTTTTTAAATGTACGAAGCGATTTTTAGGCCATATAAGAGCCGGTTCTAATATTGCCGACAAGGTCATCAGCTATCTTTAGAGGTCAAAAAGTCATCACGGTACGGCCTAAACGACATCAAATTTGTCCTTTTTTACCACTTATGGGTTAAAAAAGTAAAAAGCGGAACTGTTCATCTTTTTTACTCGCTTAACATTTAGTAATTTTGTGCCGCTAAAATGGCTCGTTTCAACAAAAAGGGCTGTTTAACCACGCTAATAATAAAAATAGACATATAGCAAGTAAAAAAGATGAAAATGAAGTTTATGCAAGCAACAGCGGCCGTTGTGGCCGTTACCGCCACGATGACAATAGCATCGTGTGGCGGACAAGAGCAGCAGCAGTATCAGGCTCAGGCTCCCGCTATCGCAACCCAGACCGTAGCTATGGGCGAGACCGACCTCAACAACACTTACCCTGCAACGATCAAGGGTAAAACCGATATCGAGATACGTCCGCAGGTATCGGGTTTCATTACCAAAGTTCATGTTGACGAAGGCCAGCACGTGCGCAAAGGCCAGCTCCTGTTCACTATCGACCAGGTTCAGTATCAGGCTGCAGTCGATCAGGCTCAGGCTCAGTTAAACTCGGCTACCACTGCCGTTCAGACTGCCCAGCTAACTGCCGATTCAAAACAGCATCTTTTTGACCGTAACATCATCAGCGAGTATGAGAACCAGCTTGCCAAGAACACTCTTGCCCAGGCTAAGGCCCAGCTCGCCACTGCCCAGGCGGCCCTCGTATCGGCCCGCAAGAATCTCGCTTACACTGAGGTTGTGGCTCCGAGCGACGGCGTTATCGGCTCTATCCCCAACCGTGAGGGTTCGCTCGCATCGCCCTCGATGATGCAGCCTCTAACTACCGTGAGCGACAACAATGAGGTTTACGCTTACTTCTCGCTCAACGAGAAAGACATCCTCAGCCTCACCAACAATGGCGAGTTTGCACTCACCGACCGCATCAAGCAGATGCCTGAGGTTTCGCTCCGCCTGGCCGACGGCACCATCTACCCCGTCAAGGGTAAAGTAGCAACCGTATCGGGTGTGATCGACAACACTACCGGCACCGCTACCGTACGCGCTCTGTTCCCCAACAGCAACGGTATGTTGCGCAGCGGCTCTACCGGCCAGATCATGATCCCGACTGTCGAGGAGGGTGTGCTCATCATTCCCCAGAAAGCTACTTTTGAAATCCAGGACCGCAAGTTTGTATTCGTTGTCAACGACAGTAACAAGGTTGTGTCGACTCCCATCACTATCGCACCCCAGAACGACGGCAAGAACTTCGTTGTAACCTCCGGTCTCACCGAGGGCCAGCGCATTGCTGTAGAGGGTGTTGGCAGCACCCTGCGCGAGGGCATGACCATCCAGCCCGTCGATGCAGCCCAGGCCGCTGCTCAACAGGCTCAGGCCGCTCAAGCAGCCCAGCAGGCTCAGTAAAGCCAATCTTGAATACAGCCCTCTATGTCACGTAGGGGTGCTGATTCATAAAAATCATCATGTATCACTGTTACAAGATAGAAATCAATGAAATTAGATACGTTTATTAATCGCCCGGTGTTATCGACCGTTATATCGATATTCATCGTGCTACTTGGTCTGATTGGCCTTGCTTCGCTGCCTATCACACAGTTCCCCGATATCGCACCTCCTACGATCTCGGTGTCGACAACCTACAGCGGTGCCAACGCCCAGGCCGTTCTTAACTCGGTTATCGCTCCCCTCGAGGAGTCGATCAACGGTGCCGAGGGTATGACCTACATGGAGTCGACCGCTACCAATACCGGCTCGGCCCGTATCTCGGTTTACTTCAAACAGGGTTTCGACCCCGACATGGCTGCCGTTGACGTGCAGAACCGTGTAGCCAAAGCTGCCAACCTGCTCCCCTCGGAGGTTAACCAGGTGGGCGTGCTCACACAGAAACGTCAGACCTCAATGCTCGTGGGCTTCTCGCTCTATAGCCCCGACTCGTCGTATGACGGCCTCTTCATCGACAACTACATGAAGATCAATGTAATCCCGTTGCTGCAGCGTGTAAGCGGTGTAGGTGACGTGTTGTCGTTCGGTGCCGACTACTCGATGCGTATATGGCTCAAGCCCGACGTGATGGCACAGTATGGACTGATGCCTACCGATATCGCCGCGACCCTGTCGGAACAGAATATCGAGGCTGCTCCCGGTGCGTTCGGCGAGCAGGGCAACCAGACATTCCAGTACACGATGCGTTATCGCGGACGTCTTGTTACCCCCGAGGAATTTGAGAATATCGTAGTTCGCGCCAACAGCGACGGCTCGGTTCTCTACCTTAAAGATGTTGCCGATGTGGAACTCGGCAAGCTGACATACGGCTTTGCCAACGACCTCAACGGCATGCCTTCATCAACCTGTATGGTGTTCCAGACCGCAGGCACCAATGCTACCCAGATCATCAACGACTGTAAGGCTACGATCGACAAGCTCGCGCTTGAACTCCCCGACGGCCTTGAGTTTGCCGTGCTGATGGATAACAACGAGTTCCTCTTCGCCTCTATCCACCACGTTATACAGACTCTTATCGAGGCATTCATCCTCGTGTTCCTCGTTACATACGTCTTCCTGCAGGACTTCCGTTCTACAATCATCCCGGCTATCGCCATCCCCGTGGCCTTGATCGGTACATTCTTCGGTATGAGCCTCATAGGCTTTTCGCTCAACCTTATCACCCTGTCGGCTCTCGTACTTGCGATCGCGATTGTGGTCGATGACGCCATTGTGGTGGTCGAGGCTGTGCACGCCAAGCTTGATGTGGGCTACAAGAGTGCGCGCAAGGCCTCGATCGACGCCATGAACGAGATAGGTAGCGCCATCATCTCGATCACGCTGGTCATGATGCTTGTGTTCATCCCGGTATCGTTCATGTCGGGTACGAGCGGTGTGTTCTACCAGCAGTTCGGTCTTACCATGGCTATAGCCATCGGTATCTCGGCTCTGAACGCCTTGACACTGTCGCCTGCGCTTTGTGCCGTATTCCTTAAGCCACACAACAGCGACGCTTCGCTCAAGGAGCGCATGGGCACTGCCTACAAGGCTGCCGGTGAAGTAGCCAAGAGCAAGCTCTCGATGCACCCCTTCATCACGATGCTATTCCTCACCGCGACAATCGTGTTCATGATTCTCGGCTGGTTCAATTTCGAGAACGTAGGCCTCAGCATCCTCGCATGGGTTGTGGCCGTAATCACCGTTATCGGCATCTTCGGCAAGCGGTTCCAAAAATCGTTCAACAAGGTGTTCGACAGCTCGATTGCCGGTTACAAGAAACTTACCACTTTCTTTGCCAAGCACAAAATCACCTCGTTTATACTCGTGGTTATCTCGGTACTCGTGCTCGTATTCCTCATGAAGCGCACACCGTCGACCCTCGTGCCTAACGAGGACACCGGCTTCCTGTTCGCCATGGTCGACATGCCCCCGGGAACATCCCAGGAGCGCACCGACGAGGTATGTAACAACGTAGCCGCCCAGATCAAGGCAATCCCCGGCGTTAAATACTGCCAGAAAATTCTTGGCTACTCGTTCATCGCCGGTGAGGGTGCCACCTACGGTACTTTCTTGGTAAAGCTCGACCACTGGGACAACCGCCAAGACCCCTCGATGAGTTCCGATGCCATCGTTAAGCGCATATACGGCATTGCAGCCGGCATCAAAGACGGCCGCGTGGTAGCGTTTGCACCGCCTATGATTACCGGTTACTCGGTAACCAACGGTTTCGAGCTCAAGATGCTCGACCGCACCGGCGGCGACATCAACAAGTTCTTCGGTATCGTACAGGGATTCCTGGGCCAGCTCAACCAGCAGCCCGAGATACAGGTTGCATACTCGACCTTCAACCCCACGTTCCCCCAGTACCTTATCGACATCGATGCAGCCAAGTGTAAACAGGCCGGCATCAGCCCCTCGACCATACTCTCCACCCTCCAGGGTTACTATGGCGGTATGTACGTGTCAAACTTCAACCGTTTCGGTAAGATCTACCGCGTTATGATGCAGGCTTCGCCCGAGTCGCGCGTTTCGCCCGAGACCCTGTCGTCGATCAAGATACGCAACGGCCAGGAAATGGCATCGCTCGAGAACTTCGTTACCCTTACCAAGATCTACGGCCCCGACCTGTTGAACCGATTCAACATGTTCCAGTCGATTTCGGTAACAGGTAATACAGCTCCGGGCTACTCTTCGGGTCAGGCTCTTGAGGCTGTAGCCCGAGTAGCTGCCCAGACCCTGCCCCAGGGCTACGGCTACGACTACGCCGGTATGACCCGTGAGGAGGCCGGCCAGTCGGGCAACCAGACCGCTATCATCTTCGGCCTGTGTCTGCTCTTCGTCTACCTGCTTCTGTCAGCACAGTACGAGAGCTACATCCTGCCTCTCGCAGTACTGTTCTCAGTGCCTTTCGGACTGATGGGTACATTCATCTTCGCCGACATCTTCGGAATCGCCAACAGTATCTATCTGCAGATCGCGCTGATCATGCTTATCGGTCTATTGGCTAAGAATGCTATTCTTATCGTAGAGTTCGCTCTCGAACGCCGCCGCACGGGCATGTCGATTCTCAACTCGGCCATCGCCGGAGCCGCCGCCCGTCTGCGTCCTATCCTTATGACCTCGCTGGCACTTATTATCGGTCTGCTCCCGATGATGTTCTCTCACGGTGTAGGCGCCAACGGTAACAAGGCCCTCGGTACAGGTTCGATAGGCGGTATGTTGATCGGTATGATATTCCAGATCTTCATCGTACCCGCCCTGTTTGTGACCTTCCAGATCATCCAGGAGAAATTTTCACCCCTGAAGTTCAAGGACACCGACAACTCGGGCATCGAGTCAGAGATCGAACAGTATTCTAAAGAATAATCACCACGCTAACCCATGACTATGAAACAGTCTATCGTAACACGCTTGGCAGTGTCGGCACTCTTGGTGTCGACACTCTCGAGCTGTCATATCTATAAAAAATTCAACATGCCTGCCGACGACGAACTGCAGGCCGAGTATGTCGAGGCTAAACAAGCACAGCTCGACAACGACAACCTTGGCAACCTGCCATGGCAACAGGTGTTCACCGACCCCATGCTGGCCGACCTCATCAACCGCGCTCTCGAGGTTAACGTAGACCTTGACAACGCTCGCCTCAACGTTGAGATCGCCCACGCCAACATGCAGGGTGCACGCCTCGCCTATCTCCCCTCGCTCGTTCTCGCCCCCAACGGCGGTGCATCGTCGGTAGCCAACGGCAAGCTCACCAACTGGAACTACACCATCCCCCTGAGCGCATCGTGGGAGGTTGACATCTTTGGCAAAATCCTCAACAGCAAGCGTGGAGCCGAAGCCGGACACGCACAGGCCAAGGCCTACGAGCAGGCCGTACGCTCACAGATCATAGGCGGCGTAGCCAACTGCTACTACTCTATCGCCACCCTCCAGGCCCAGCTCGACCTCAACCGCGCCACAGCCGAGATCTGGAAACGCAACGTAGAGGTTATGCGCGAATACAAAGAGGCCGGACGCACCAACGAGGCCGCAGTAATGCAGGCCGACGCCAACTATCGCAGCGTGCTCGCTTCGATAACCGACCTCGAGGCATCGCTTCACCACGCCCACAACACCATGTCGGTGCTCCTGAAGACCAAGCCTCAGACATGGGTTGTTAATCCCATGCCGCTTGACCTCCCGACAGCGTTTGAAGGCGGCGTACCCATGAGCCAGCTCGCAGCCCGTCCCGACATCAAGGCAGCCGAGCTCGCCGTGGCCGTAGCCTACTATAACACCAACTCGGCTCGCGCAGCTTTCTATCCCGGCCTCACCATTACCGCCAACTACGGCTTTACCAACCAGTTTGGCAGCTACATCAAAAATCCCGGCGACTGGATTGCATCGCTCGCAGGCTCGCTCACAGCCCCCATCTTCATGCGCGGCCAGAACATTGCCCGCCTCAAAGCCACCAAGGCCCAGCAGCAACAGGCAATGAACACATTCGAGAACTCGCTCCTTTCGGCATCGGCCGAGGTGAGCAACGCTCTTACAGTTTACCGCAACGCCAGTGAGAAAGCCACTCATCTTGCCGTACAGGTCGATGACCTCATCAAGGCTACCGACTATACCGGTGAGCTGTTCAAGACTGCCGACGCTACATACCTCGAGGTACTGACTGCACAGTCAAGCCTGCTGCAGGCCCAGATGTCGCAGCTGTCATGCGACCTCGCCCGCGCACAGGCCGTAATCAACCTGTACCAGTCACTCGGCGGAGGACGATAACCTTACAATCAGGAAACAGGAGCCGGGAACCTCAACCTTCCCGCTCCTAAATCCTGATTTTCAAAGCCTATCCCAATCCCCGTCCTACCAACGGGCAACGCCCGAAAACAAATCCTGAGGCATGCGCACACCATCCGCGCGCCCCATACATACAATTCCTAATTCCCAATTCCTAATTCATAATTCATAATTAAATAAATGGTTAGCCCTTTAGCCCACATTGACTCTTCTGCCAAGATTGGCAAAGATGTCACCATCCACCCCTTTGCATTTATCGATGCCGACACCGAGGTAGGCGACGGCGCAGTGATAATGCCCTATGCCAGCGTCATGCGCGGTACACGTGTAGGCGCCGGAACAGTCATCTACAATGGAGCCATTGTGGGTGCCGATCCTCAGGACTTCCGCTGGAAAGGCCAGCCCAGCTATTGCACCATCGGCGATAACTGCGTAATACGTGAAAACGTTATCATAAACCGTGGCTTTGCCAATCCCGAAGGCACGCGCATAGGCAGCGGCACATTCATCATGGCTACAGCCCACATAGGCCACGACTGCCATCTTTCGGGCAAGAGCGTGATAGGCAACGGCGTTACAATGGCCGGAAACATTGAGGTGGGAGAATGCTCAATCCTATCGTCCAACAGTGTTGTTCACGAAGGTTCCAAGATTGGCGACTGGGTTCTCATCAAGGGAGGCTGCCGTATAAGCGGAAACGTACCCCCGTACGTGATCATCGCCCACAACCCCGCTACCTACTTCGGCATCAACGCCCACGTTATGCGCAAGAACAATTTCACCGACGAGCAGATCGATGACGTAGCCAAGGCCTACCGCCACGTTTACCAGTGTGGCACATCAGTGTTCAACGCCCTGCAGCGCATCGAAGCCGACATCGACGAAAGCCCCATCCGCCAGAACATCATCGACTTCATCCGCGGCAACAACCTGCGCATCGTCGCCGTCCCCATCGACCTCGAATAACCCCACCCGATCCACAAATCATTAACGACACTATATGAACTGCGCCCCAATAGCTTTTTGGAGCGCAGTTCACTATTTTGAGCCGTTTCGACAATAAATGTTACTATTTTGAGGCGTTTTTAGACTCGATGCCGATGCCGAAGAGGGCGTAGTCGTAGATGGCGGGGTCCTCGGGGCGAAGGGTTCGCATTACGGCCGTCAGCTCTTCGACGGCACGGCGGTCATCCTGACGGCGTGTGAGCAATCCAAGCGAACGGCTCACATTACCAACATGGACATCGAGCGGAATAAACAGCTGCGACGGCTTCATGAACGACCACACTCCGAGGTCGACTATGCCGTCGTCACGCACGAGCCAGCGCAGCGCCATATTGATACGCTTCAGCGCCGTTTTATCAATATTCTGAGGCAGGCAGCGGCTGTCGGGTGCTCCACCGTTAGCCTCGGCCAAGGCAGCAAGCAGATGCCGCGTGAACTCCCATGCCGGAGCCTCCGAGTCCTGCACTTTCAGGTCACGAGCCCAGTCGGCCAGCGACCCATATCGTTTATAAATCGAATGAAGACCGCGCATGTAATACTGCAGATTGCGGTTGAAGAACGTACGGTGAATGTTGCGGTCGGGGTCAAGCGACTCGTAAGCCCCATCCATAACGTAGGCATAAGGCGACGAGTCCATCATCGAGAGCATGCGGTCACAGTCGCGGCATATCATCGTGCGGTTGCCCCACGCGATAGTGGCCGACAACAACGACGCAATCTCGATATCGGGAAGCGAAGAATACCTACGGGGAAACTGCACCGGGTCGGCATCGATGAATGCCGGCGAATTGATACGTTGCGCCTCGCTGTCGAGCAACTCCCGCACATCGCCGGGCACCTCTATTGATTGTGATATAGTTGAATTCATTTTATTTTTTGCTTATCGACTGCAAAATTAGACATAATTTATACTCACATTGCAATATTCTCACTAAATTTGCAATCTCAAAACACCATCAATCGATTATGGATTTATTTGATACAATTTCGGCCGACATAAAGAAGGCCATGCTTGCAAAAGACCGCGTGAGACTCGAAGCCCTGCGCGGCATCAAAAAAGAATTCCTCGAGGCCAAGACAGCCAAAGGCAGCGATGGCACACTCACCGACGAAGCCGCCACACGCGTGCTCGTAAAAATGGCCAAACAGCGCCGCGAAAGCGCCGCAATATATACCGAGCAGTCTCGCCCCGACCTGGCCGAAAACGAGCTCGCCGAGGTAGCCGTCATCGAAGAATACCTGCCCAAACAGCTCAGCGAGGAAGAACTCACTGACCGCCTCAAAGAGATTATCGCCCGCGTAGGCGCCACCTCACCCGCCATGATGGGCAAGGTGATGGGCACAGCCACCAAAGAGCTTGCCGGACTTGCCGACGGACGCGCCATCTCGTCAAAAGTCAAAGAACTTCTGGCCAACGCTTAAAAGTAAAAAAACACATTTAGAGTATGCTTACAATACAACAAATCAAAGAGAATCCCGAGCAGGTTGTAAAAAAACTTGCCATCAAGGGATTTGACGGCAAAGAGGCCATCGACAACGTGCTCGCACTCGATGCCACACGTCGCGAGCTGCAGCTCAACAACGACAATCAGGCTGCCGAGCTCAACAAAAAAGCAGCCGAGATAGGCCGTCTCATGAAAGAAGGCAAACGCGAAGAAGCCGAAGCAGCAAAAGCATGCGTGGCCGAGATCAAGGAATCGCAGAAAGCAATAGCCGAGCGCCTGGCCGACACCGAGCGCAGCATGCGCGACATCCTCCTCACCATCCCCAACCTCCCCTGCGACATGGTACCCGAAGGCCGCACCGCAGCCGACAACGTAGTCGAGAAAACCGGCGGACCCATGCCCGACCTCCCCGAGGATGCCCTCCCCCACTGGGACCTCGCCAAGAAATACAACCTCATCGACTTCGACCTCGGCGTGAAGATAACCGGCGCCGGATTCCCCGTTTACATAGGCAAAGGCGCACGCCTGCAGCGCGCCCTGATTCAATTCTTCCTCGACAGCGCCGGCGAGGCAGGCTACCTCGAGATCCAGCCCCCCTACGTCGTAAACGAAGCATCAGGCTACGGAACAGGACAGCTCCCCGACAAGGAAGGACAGATGTACCACTGCGAGGTCGACAACCTCTACCTCATACCCACAGCCGAGGTGCCCGTGACCAACCTCTACCGCGACGTCATACTCAACGACTCGCAGCTCCCCATCAAGAACTGCGCCTACTCGGCATGCTTCCGCCGCGAAGCCGGCAGCTACGGCAAAGACGTACGCGGCCTCAACCGCCTGCACCAGTTTGACAAGGTCGAGATCGTACGCATCGAGAAACCCGAGAACTCCTACGCCGCACTCGAGGAAATGAAAGACCACGTACAGTCACTCCTCGACCGCCTCGGTCTCCCCTGGCACATCCTGCGCCTGTGTGGCGGCGATATGAGCTTCACCTCAGCCATCACATTTGACTTCGAAGTATTCTCAGCCGCCCAGAAACGCTGGCTCGAGGTATCGTCGGTATCAAACTTCGAGACCTACCAGGCCAACCGACTGAAGTGCCGCTACCGTGGCGAAGACAAGAAAACCCGCCTGTGCCACACACTCAACGGCTCAGCCCTCGCCCTGCCCCGCATCATGGCCGCACTCCTCGAAAACAACCAGACCCCCGAAGGCATCATCGTCCCCGAATGCCTCCGCCGCTACACCGGCTTCGACCTCATCAACTAAGCGAGTCGATACATATAAATAACATATATGCGAGTGTGGTTCCTTAAAGGCGCCACACTCGCTTTGTATATCAGGCTAACTCAGATTAAACCACTGTCAGCGGCTCCAGCGGCCGCGGATGAGGCGGATGAGGAAGATGCTGCCGCGGAAAGTGAGCTCGACGGCCATCGCTACCCACACGCCTTTGAGGCCGGCGGCACTGGGCTCGCCTCCCGAGTAGTAGCTCGCAAGCCAGGCGGCAAGCGGTACGCGCACGAACCAGATGCTGCCGAAATTCATACAGGCGGGCACTATCGTGTCGCCCATGCCCACGAAGACGCCGTAGGCTACAATCGAGGCGGCAAACATGGGCTCGGCCCAGGCTTCGATGCGGAGCATGTCGGCTCCGAGCGTCGCTATCTCTTCTACGGGGGTCATGAGCTCCATCATCCACGGGGCTGTGACATAAAGTATGACTCCCATCACGGTCATCACAAACATTCCGAGGCCTACGGTGATGTAGCCGTACCGCCTCACGAGATGCGGGTTGTTGGCTCCGTGGCTCTGCCCTACAAGCGTCGTGGCGGCGTCGCCTATGCCGTAGCCGGGCATGTAGCAGAGGCTCTCGGCTGTGATGGCAAACGCGTTGGCGGCTATGGCCACGGCTCCCAACGGGGCTACGATGACGGTGATCATGACCTGGGCGCCGCATATCACGGCATGCTCGATGGCCATAGGGGCCGAGATGCGCAGCGCTTTGAAAATAAGGCTTTTTACGGGGCGAAAACTACCGGTGGTGCCTCGCAGGGCGAGCCCTTTCTCGTGGCGGCACAGGTAGTTGAGCATGGTGCATGCGGTGACAATCTCGGCAAGCACCGTACCGAGCGCAGCGCCGGTGACACCCAGTCCGGCTCCGGGCATGGTGAACGACAGCGAGCCTACCGACACCTGGCGTGTCTCGAAGATGAGAAGATAGTTAAACACGACGTCGAGCACACACATCATGATATTGAGCAGGCTGGGTATCTTCATGTTGCCGGCACACCGCAGCATGCCGCCCGCCAGATAGTTGAGGCTGAGCATGGGGAGCGCCATGACGAAAATCATGAAGTAGTTGGACGCCATGTGGTTGATGCTCTCGTCGCCCCCGAGCCACCGTGGCAGCGACCCCGATATGGCTATGCCTATGGCGGTGATTACGAGGCTGAAAATGACAGTGGCGGTTATCGACTGGCGCAGTATGTCGCGGGCTCCGGCATAGTCTTTGGCCCCGACGCGGTGTGACACCAGCACTGAGAATCCCATCGTGATTGCCGAGCAGGTTCCCCAGAAAAGCCACAGCGAGGTCGACACGAGTCCGATAGCCGCGGCGGGGTCGGTGCCGAGGCGTCCCACCATCGACGCGTCGATATACTGCATGATGATGCTCGAGAGCTGGGCCAGGATGGCCGGCAGGGCCAGCTTGGCCGCCAGCCCGAGCTGCTGGCGGAATGTGCTCGCGCGCCCCTCTTGTATGTAGGAAATATCGGCCAAGGCGGTTATCTTTTTGACAGGGCGGTTAACCCGTCGAACATTCGGTCAAGCCCCTCGGCAAGGCGCCGGCGCGACGTGGCGAGGTTGACGCGCAGGAATCCCCCGCGGCCATACATGCTGCCGGCGTTGAGCCACACGCGGTAATGCTCCTTGAGATACTCCTCGAGCTCCTCGTCGGGCATGTCGATGGAGCTCACGTCGAGCCATGCAAGGTAGGTGGCCTCGAGGCGTGCCACCTTGAGCCGTGGCATCCTGTGCGCCACGGCCTTTACAAGATAGCGGTAGTTGTCGTGGATGTAGCCCGTGAGGCTGTCGAGCCACTCGCTTCCATGGTTGTAGGCGGCGATAAGGGCCGCTACGCCAAACGGGTTGACGTCGCACACCTCGTTGTCGTTGATGGCGCGGTCGATGAGGTAGCGCAGGCGTGGCGACGAGGTGATGATATTGGCTATCTGCAGCCCGGCGATGTTGAATGCCTTTGACGGCGAACTGAATGTGACGGTGTGGGCGAGCGGATTGCCGTCGAGCGATGCCACCGGAGTGAACGAATAGCCGGGCATGATGATGTCGCCGTGAATCTCGTCGCTGAGCAGCGTCGTGCCCGTGTGTCGGCACAGGTCATAGACACGCTGCAGCTCCTCGCGTCTCCAGGCCCTGCAGGCCGGGTTGTGGGGATTGCACATCAGCAGCACCGGCACGCGCTCGTCACTAAGCCTTGCCTCAAGCAGTTCGAAGTCGATCTCGTAGGTGAAATCATCACTGCCATCAACACGCACCAAGGGCACATCGACCATCATACAGCCGTTGTTTCGAATCGACGAGAAGAAGCAGTTATACACCGGCGTCATCACCGCCACGCCGTCACCTGGGCGTGTTAACGCCTTGATCGTAGCCGATATGGCCGGAACGACACCCTGGGTGTAAATGGGCCGCACGTCGGGTCCGAGAGCTACACCGTAGCGGCGGCTGTACCAGTGCTCCACGGCACGGTAGTACTCGTCAGGCACGTAGGTGTAGCCGAACACCCCGTGCTCCACACGGGCGCGAAGGGCATCCATGATTACCGGCGCCGCCTTGAAGTCCATGTCGGCCACCCACAGCGGAATGATATCCTGCCCCTCCCGGGCCGTGTCCCACTTGTAGGACCCGCTGCCGCGGCGGTCGGGCGTCAAATCAAACAACTCGTTCATGGATTCTTAACTTGCACCTTGCAGTTGCCGGGCTTGCGCAGATTCTCGTCGAAGACAATCTCGCCGAACCCCTGGGCCGTGATATATCCCTCGCGCGGATTCTTAATCGAGATGATAGGCGAATTAACGGTAGCCTTGACGCTCGAATCCTCGAAAGCCAGATTGCAAGACTCGTCCATGGTGCAGTCCTCGAGAACCAGTCCCTCGCAGTAGCACAGAGGCTGAATACCGCTGATCTTGCAGCGCACGAACTTCAGATTCTTCGAGTGCCAGCCCAGGAACTCACCGTCGATCTCCGAGTCGTAGACAGTGACATTCTCCGTCTGCCAGAACGCATCGCGCGACTCGATCTTGGCACGGTGAATCTCGACATTCTTGCAATACTGGAACGAGTAATTGCCATGCTGCACATAATTGCGGATTTTGATATCGCGCGAATGCATGAACAGATAATCGCCGTTGACCACCTCGACATCCTCAAGCTTCACCTTCGAGCAGTGCCAAAACGTCTCGAGAGCATCATTGAGCTTCACACGCTCGAGACGCAGCGACTCCATCTCGCGGAACATCTTGGGCGCGTCGACCACCGTGTCGGTCATCTCCAGATCGCGCGAATACCACAGCGCAGCCCTCGCGCCCGGAGCAAACGTACAGTTCTTTATCTTGAACCCGTTGACATGCCAGAACGGATATTTACCCTCGAAGAGGCAATTTTCAGCCTCGATATTCGAGCAACATTTTATTCCGCTCTCGCCGGCCGTGATGGTAACGTTGACCAGTTTCAAGTCATGAGAAGCGAACAGCGGACGTTCGCCACCCATCGATATATCCTTTAATTCTTTCATAGTAAAGTAATTATATACCAATTAAAAGTCACGCTTCAGGACAAGCCGCAAGCAGCGTCTAAAAGCACTACAAAGATACAAATTCGAATCAACGAAAAAAAGTTCAAAAAAATTTTGTAGATAACAAAAAACGCCGTACCTTTGCAACGCAAAAGCGGGAAAGCCCACGGGAACTACCAGGCTGATGCACCATCATCAAAGACTCCGTAGCTCAGTTGGTAGAGCAACTGACTCTTAATCAGTGGGTCGAG
>CANDNO010000016.1 GCA_947386115.1 uncultured Muribaculaceae bacterium | reverse complement strand
GTTGAATTTTTTAAACATTTTCGCTAATATTGCATTTGCCCTTGGACTCTACACGCGCCAAAACCCGCACGGAATCACAATATTTATTGAAAATTCTTGCTTTTTATCGGGTTTTTTATTGTATATTTGCACTCTGAATACTATGGCGAAAGCTAAAGCGTTCATTTTCAGCGTGGCATAAGCTCAACACGCTCACTACCGATTGAAAAACTTAAATAAATAACATTTAAATAATTAATCAATTCACATGCAAAGCAAAGGAACATTAGGAAGCATCGTGTCAGGTGTTATCGCTATCTTCTTGGTGATCGTGTGTGTTTTCTACCTCTCATTCTCGATTGTGACAAATCACTATGAGAAGAAAGCCGACGAGTATGCCCTGAACATAGCCGGAGACAACGGCGCGAATTCCGACGTCTACAAAGCTGCCCGCAAAACCTACATGGACTCTATCGCAAAGACTCCCGTGTGGATGGGCTACAACTTCAACGAAGTACAGAAATGGGGTATCGGCCTCGGCCTCGACCTCAAGGGTGGTATGAACGTAACATTGCAGGTATCGATGCCCGACATCCTCCGCGCCATGAAAGCCGAGGGCAAGGACGCAGCATTCGACAAGGCAATCGCTACCACCGACTCACTTTATAGAACTCACCGCACCGACGATTTCGTAGGAACATTCGTTAAGGAATACCGCGCAGCCGAGGGCAACGACCGTCTGGCCGACCTCTCGGTAGTGTTCCCCAACGTAGTCAACTCGGGCGACAACGACGGCAAGGCCATCGACCGCCTGAAAGAGGAGGTAGTGAACCGCGTGAACAACTCGGCCACCAACGTGCTCCGCAACCGTATCGACGCCTACGGTGTCGTATCGCCCAACATCCAGGTGCTCAAAGGCAAGGACGGTCAGATCCTCCTGGAGCTTCCCGGTGTTAAAGACCAGCAGCGCATGACCGAGCTCATCAAGCGTTCGGCCAACCTCGAGTTCTACGAGACATTCCAGGCCAAAGCACCCGAAATGGTAGCCAAGCTCAACTCGCTCACCGCAGCTCAGCGCAGCAATGCCAACTACGGCGGCAAGGGTATCGGTGACTACATGCGTGTAGGCCTCAACGGTGCTGCCATCGTAGGTCTCGCACAGGCTTCGAACCGCTACATGGTCGACTCGCTCCTCAACACTCCCGAGGCACGCAACCACTTCGGCTCTGAGGTAGCTTTCCGCTGGGCCAACAAGCCTATCACCGACAACACCAACAACGTCGACTACTACTACCTCTATGCCCTCAAGACCAATGAAGGCCGTCCCGCCCTCGACGGTCGCGTCGTAGTAAACGCTTACGCCGACTATGATCCCACCACCGGCACAGGCAGCTACGTATCGATGCGCATGGACAACGACGGCGCCAAGCAGTGGTCGAAGATCACCGGCAACAACATAGGCTATCCTATCGCCATCGTTCTTGACGATGTTGTTTACTCAGCACCCAATGTCAACGGTGTTATCGACGGCGGCTCGTCACAGATTACCGGCAACTTCAGCGTACAGGAGGCACAAGACCTTGCCAACGTGCTCAAGAGCGGTAAGATGGACTTCAAGATCGACATCGTGAGCAGCATGACCGTGGGTCCGTCGCTCGGCCAGCAGGCCATCGACTCGGGTATCACATCGTTCATCGTGGCCCTGATACTCCTTATGATCTTCATGATCTGCATCTACGGCTGGATTCCCGGCATGGTAGCCAACCTGGGTCTTGTATTCAACCTCTTCTTCACAATCGGTATCCTGTCATCGTTCCAGGCCGTGCTTACCCTCTCGGGTATCGCAGGTATCGTGCTTGCTCTCGGTATGGCAGTTGACGCCAACGTGCTCATCTTCGAGCGTACCAAAGAGGAGCTCCGCGCCGGCAAGAACGTGCGCACCGCCATCTCCGACGGTTACTCTAACGCCTTCTCGGCTATCTTCGACTCTAACTTGACTTCGATCATCACCGGTGTTATCCTGCTCTACTTCGGTACAGGTCCCATCAAGGGCTTCGCAACAACCCTTATCATCGGTATCATCTGCTCGTTCTTCACAGCCGTTTACCTCACACGTATCGTGTTCATCCTCGGCGCCAAGAAGAAAGCATTCCAGGCTCTCACATTCAGCACTCCCATCTCGCGCAAGCTCTTTGTAGGCAGCAACTACAACTTCCTTGGCCAGATGAAGAAAGCCGGCCTCATCGTAGCAGGTTTCATCGTGATCGTTATCGTATCGTTCATCGTGCGCCAGCTCAACCCCGGTATCGACTTCTCGGGTGGCCGCAACTACATCATCAAGTGTGAGACTGCAGCCGATCCCTACGCTATCCGCGACGCTCTTGCCGACAAGTTCCCCGGCTCATCGCTCAGCGTTATCAACATCATGGAGGAGAACCAGGTGCGTGTATCGACCAACTACAAGATCGACTCTCCCGAGGATGCCGAGGCTATCGACGCTGAAATCACCGGCGTTCTCTACGATACCCTCAAGGGCATGAACCTCATCGGCGACATGGACTACGACCACTTCTCGACTCTCGACGATACCAAGGGTGTATTGAGCTCGCAGACTGTAGGCCCGACTGTTGCCGACGACATGCGCACAGCAGCATACATCGCCGTGACACTGTCACTGCTTGCAATGTTCCTGTACATCCTCATCCGTTTCCGCAACGTTGCATTCTCGCTCGGTGCTCTCGCTGCCGTAGCGTTCACAGCATTCACCATCGTGGGTGTCTACTCGATAGGCTATGACTTCCTGCCCTTCTCGATGGAGGTTGACCAGACGTTCATCGCCGCAGTGCTCACCATCATCGGTTATCAGATCAACGATACCGTGGTTGTGTTCGACCGTGTGCGTGAGAACATCGAGCTTTATCCCAAGCAGGACTTCTTCACCACGATCAACAAGTCACTCAACTCGACCCTCGGTCGTACGATCATGACTTCGGTATCGACACTGCTCGTGCTGCTCTGCATCTTCATCCTCGGTGGCGACGCTATCCGCAGCTTCGTATTCGCAATGCTGTTCGGTGTAATCACCGGTACACTCTCGACCTTGTTCATCGCTACTCCTGTAGCTTACCTTGTAGGCCGCAAGAAGATTGGCGCTAATAAATAAGATTAGAATTATTATAGTAAAAGCCGTGGCAACTCGATGTTGCCACGGCTTTTTGTTTTTCCGGGGTATATCGTCGATGCGTTGCAATTAAACCATTGTGTTTGTGAACATCGCAAAGCGATGTCCCTACGCAGGGTTGAGGGGCGGTCGTGGCTATCACTCGTAGGGACATGCCTTTGGCATGTCTACGCAACGTATTGATTATTGGCTTTTTGGACCGTATGGAGGTTGGACACGAACGGCGGAGCCGTTCCATATATTCACCCCCACGATTTCATTCATGGGGTCTCCGCATGCACCACTACCCCACTACAGCGGAGCGGTTGCATTTATCCACGCCGGACAAGGTGCAACAGCTCCGCTGTTGGTGGGCGGGAGGGGGGCGCGCATACCCCACGAATGAATTCGTGGGGGTGAATAGATGGAATAGCTCCGCTATTCTCCCGGATGCCGGACAAGCGTGATGGTGACGGTTATCGGATATACGTTGGAAATCAAATGGAATAGCTCCGCTATTCTCCCGGAAGCCGGGCAAGCGTGAGGGTCCCGGTTATCGTATATTCTTCGGGAAATCAAATGGAATAGCTCCGCTATTCTCCCGGATGCCGGGCAAGCGTGAGGGTAACGGTTATGATATTACCGTAGGGACATGCCTTTGGCATGTTTCGCTGTATTACAGCATATTACGACGATCTTATGTGAATATTAATCGTAGAGGCCGGCTACGCCTTCGTAGAGCCAGGACATGAATTGGGCTTCTTCGAGGGTCTCGCCCCACCCTACGGGGCTCATGCCTTTCCAGCGCTCGTTGATAAACGATGCGAGGTCGTCGAGGCTGTCGCCCGTACATGCTCCTTCGCCGGCAAGCAGTCCGGCGGCACGGCAAGCACACAGCTGCCCCTGGCAGGTGCCCATACCCATGCGCGTGCGTCGGCGCAGATTGAGGAGATTATGAACGTGCAGAACGTCGATGGCATACTTCACCTCGGCCACAGATACCTGTTCACACTCACAAACGAGCGATTCGCCGGCGGGGTCTTTACGGTCAATCTCGCGGCTCATGGTACCATGGCGCCCCTCGGCCGCCTTCTGGTCGGTACTGAGCTCGATGATGTGGCTCTTGGCACGTCTCCACCCTTTGAGGCGGCGTTGCTTCTTGACCTCTGACGGCTCGGAACCGGGGAGGGGCTGCCGCGCGGTCACACACTTGGCTTCGACGCCAAGCTTCCGGCAAGCCATATCGGTGGCCCACTCGGCCATAAGGCGATAGGTCATGAGCTTACCACCAGTAATCGTGATGAGGCCCTCGACGCCGTCGCGGCCGGCATGGTCAAGACACACGATGCCTCGGCTTATCGAACGTCCCGACGGGTCGTCGTCGCTGGCTACGAGCGGTCTCACGCCGGCATAGGCGCGCAGAATACGTGTCTTTGCCAGAGCAGGGGCAAGCTTGGCGCCCTCGCTCATGAGTATGTCTACCTCGGCCGGCGTGACCTCCATGTTGTCGATGCTGTCATACGGCACACGATCGCTCGTCGTGCCTATCAGGCATATCGTATCGCCCGGCACAAGGATATCGGCGTTGGCGGGCTTGCGACAACGGTTAATCACCATATTGTTGATGCGGTGACCGAAGATGAGCAACGCTCCCTTGGCAGGGAACATGTTGACGTTGACACCGGCAAGCGAAGCTATGTGGTGGCCCCATATTCCGCCGGCATTAATTACAAGCTGCGAATAGGCCTTAGAAACAGCACCTGAGCGGGAATCGCGCATCACCACGCCGGTGATGCGACCGCCGCCGTCACGCACAAAGTCGGTCACTTCGTGATACGTAAGAACCTCGGCACCGTGGCGTGTGGCGTCAATGATATTGGCAGTCGTGAGTCTGAAGGGGTCCACCGCACCGTCGGGCACCTTTACAGCACCGATGAGATCGGGATTGACCGACGGCTCGAGACGGCGAGCCTCGGCAGGGTCTATAACATCGGCCTGAATGCCGGCGGCAAGACAACTGTCGACAAACTTCTTCTGATAGTCAAGGTCATCATCGGGAAGGGTAATGAACAGTCCGCCGGTGTCCTCGACACAGTGGCGGGCGATATCGCGAAGAATCATGTTCTCCTTGATGCACTCGGTAGCACTCTCGCGGTCGGTCACTGCATAGCGCGCACCGCTGTGAAGCAATCCGTGATTGCGTCCGGTAGCTCCGGCCGTGAAGTCGAGACGCTCCACAAGCAGCACCTTGAGGCCTCGCAGGGCACAGTCTCGGGCCGTTCCGGCTCCGGTGGCGCCACCACCTATAATTATTATATCGTAGTTTTTTATCATATCAAATGTTGTTTGCCGCGCGTGTAGCCTCAACGTCGAGAGCATCAGCGAGAATTGATATTGGGTTGGAAACACGGTAAGGGATCGACATCTCGATCTGCCACTTGCATGTCTCGCAGTCGGTAGCCACGATATCGGGGTTGACCTGGGCTATCGAGTCGAAAAGAGTTTTACCAATAGCCTGGGAATAGCGGTAATTTTCTTTCTTGAAGCCATACGTTCCCGCTATGCCACAGCAGTTTACATCGAGCACCGACAGTTCCACGCCGGGAATGAGTTTCAACAGTTCGATGGAATATACGCTCCAGCCCAACTTGGCCATGTGGCAGGGGGTATGATATGCGATGCGGCGCAGATAGTCGGGCTTGAACACGAGCTTGATATCACCGTTCTCGACGAGACGATACAGGTAGCGGGTAGCTGTCATGATATGGTCGCGCACATCGGCATTATCGAGGCCGAGCAGGTGGGGATACTCGTCGCGCATGGTCATGATGCAAGTCGACGAGGTGGCAATCACATCGTTACCCGAGGCGACAGCGGCGCGTATCTCGCGCAGATTCACCTTGGCGGCATCGGTAGCCTGCTTGATGAGACGGTTGGCGATGCGGGCCACGCCACAGCATTTCTCATCCTTCATGAGGTCGACACCTATGCCGCAGGCGTTGAGAAGCTTCACGAGGTCCTTGCCCAAGCGCGGGAAGTTATAGTTGACATAGCAGCCGTGGAAATATGTCACACGGCGTGTGAAGCGGTCCTGACGCTTCAAGGCGTGACGGCGGAACCACGTAGTGAACTTGCGCGGCGTATAGGCCGGGAACGTGCGGTGACGGTCGATGCCGAGGGTCAGATCCATAGCAAGTTTCACCGGTGTGAGTCGCAAGATACCGTTGACCGTGGGCGATAGTCGAGTGGCTATACCGCCCATGAGGTCGGTATGGGCCAGCATGCGGTCGCGAACGCCTGCGCTGCCGTGGCTGTAGTTCATGTGCGCCTGCTGGATGATATCGCCTATGCGTACCCCCGACGGGCATGCTACCTCGCAACGCTTGCAATTGAGGCAGTATTTGAGAGCCTCGTTATAGAAGTCGCTGCGTTTCAGTCGATAGCGCTCGCCATCTGGCCCCGCCTGTTTGGGGCCGGGATACAGAGGATTGACAGCCGTGACAGGGCAGTAGACGGTGCATACCGTACACTTGACACACTGCTCGAAGTTGTTGGAGCTTATGTTGGAAAATTGCTGTATCGACATTATACGGTTGTTAGGTTAAGTGATGATAGAATCGCTTCGCCGGCTCCGCAACCCTCCTTGACAGGGTTGCAACCGCCCAGTATCGAGCCGGCACACTGCACGTTGCCTATTGTCACGCCATCGCGACGGGGATGCCAGTCGGCATCGGTAGCTATACCAAATTCCATGTAGGGCTGGGCGCTGTCGATATCCTTTCTGAACCACTGTGCGCGGTCGGCGGGAGCATCGACATCGAAGCCGAAAGTAGGCTCGACTATCGCTGAGGGTGTGGCCACAAGACCATGGCTGAAGAACGACCCCGTTGCAAGTATATAGTTGTCGGCCGACAGGGGCTCGGGCGAATGATTGGTAGTGAACACATGCCTGAGGCGATCGCCGTCAAACTCACCGTGAGTGACGGTATCGCCGAGCATGTACGTTCCGCCAAGCTTCATGAAATAGCGCTGAAGGAGCATCTGGGTGCGCACGCCGGGAACCGACGTGGGCATTGTCGACACGAAATAGACCGGCTTGCACACCAGGCGCCGCAACAGCCTCACCATGAGGTCGTCGGTGAGACCGAGTATGGCAGGCATGAGTATGGCATCGGCGTGACGGGCCACACTGTTGAGTCGGCCGGCGAGCACCCCCACCGCTTCATAGTCGAGCACGCGCGCCATAGTGGCGGCACGCATCTCGGTCGAACTGCGCCGCAGGTTATCAAGCGCCGCTATCGACGTGGAGTGGATAGAGCATTTCACACCTCTCTTTTCAAGTCCGGCTGACAGGAACACGGGATAGAAATCCTGGAAATCGGCTATATTTACGAGCGCCACCGAGCGCCAGGGAAGACGTTCGGGAGAATCAAACGTTGCAAAATCATCGAGCGTAAGCCATGCCGGTTTCACCTTGCCCAGGGGGGTAAGCCTGTAGCGGTTGGTGTAATGGCTACCGGTAGTGGCGACTCCGGCCCGCGTAAGCAGGGGCTGAACGAGGGGCAGCAGCTGCAACATGCGCTCCTTGCCTATACGGCGATATGGGTGACGCTCGGACAGATTGTCGATAGCCTCGACAGGATTCTCGACCGGCCGGCCATCAACACTGCCCAACAGCTCGAACGAGCCCGACGAGAAATGCAAAGCGCTTTGTCCGGCCGATATTATCGCCGTTTTGCGTCCTTTCTCGGCCAGCGAAATCGCTGCTGTGAGCCCCGTGAGACCGCCACCTATTATTATTGTATCGAATTTCATTTCTATGAAACTGTTTTAATTTATATGATACAGATTTTGAGAGTGAATGTAAGATGAATTTTAAACAGTTTCTAAGACCTTGATTCAATGAGTAAATTGCCGAATGTAGCCACCGTGTCGGCCGTGATAAGCGGGACGGGGTCGGACGACATGGCCGTCTCGAGTGTAGTCTCGCCCGAGAGGACAAGCACGCCGAGGGCGCCGGCATTACGGGCCGTAGCCACATCGGTATAAATGCGGTCGCCACACATCGCGACCTCATCGGGCTGCAACCCGCGCTTAGCCATTATACAGCGCAGCATGTCGGGGTTGGGCTTGCCTATGACGATGTCGGGGCGGCGTCCGGTAGCATGGTGGATACACTCGGTCATCGAGCCGCAGTCTACGAGCACTACCTCCTTGTCGGTGGGGCACACGCGGTCGGGGTTGGTAGCGATATAAGGTATGCCCTGCGACGCCCACCAGGCGGCACGACACAGGCGCGGATAGGTAAGCGTCATGTCGAATGCCACTACGAGCAGGTCGGGGCGGTCGGCGGGATCATCGGCGGCCATCTCAAAGCCGGCGGCCTCAAACTCGGCTATCATGCTCGGCGTTCCAAGCACGAAAAGGCGGCGTGCCTCGGGGTGATTGATCTTGATGTAATCGATCGTTGCGACTGCTGTCGTATAGATTTCTTCGGGCGTGGCATCAATGCCGAGCGCCTTGAGCTTGACCACATAATCGTTGACCGACTTTGTGGGGTTATTGGTTAGAAACGAATATGTTATGCCGGCCTCGCGCAGCTGCTCGAGAAATGGAATCGTCCAGGGAAAAAGGCGCGAGCCAAGGTATATCGTACCGTCCATGTCGAGAGCGACATGCTTGATGCGGGCACATGCCTGCATCAACCGGTCGTGGGTCAAGGGTGTCTTATACATTGTAAATTGTAATCAGTTTTTATAATCGATCGATGCCGCGCGCTCGTAACCGTCGCGGGGAGCCTTCCACATTGTGAGGAGAACAAGCATACCTATGAACGCCACCACGATAATGGTCTTGAACACCATTCCCCAGCCGTACCAGTCGGCCACGTAGCCCACGAGAAGGCCCGAGAGTCCCGAGCCTATGTAGCCAAGTATGCCGGCAAGGCCGTTGGCGCGGGCCGAGGCTTCCTTCGTAGCCTGGTTGCCCAGTTCGATACCTATAAGCGCCTGAGGACCATAGATGCAGAATCCGGCACCTACGAGAACAAGCGCCGTTACCGTAAGACCGGTCGACTCGGGCAGGCACATGAACGCTGTCATGAACAATGCCGCGCCGAGCATGCAGAACACGCACATGCGGTGACCCTTCCCCTTGAAGAAACGGTCGGTAGCCCAGCCGGCAAATATCGTACCCACGATACCGGCCACCTCAAAGGCAGCCACCGTCCAGCCGGCGCTTTCTATCGACAGTCCGCGGCTCTCGCTCAGGAACTTGGGTCCCCAGTCGAGAATGCCCATGCGCACGACATATACAAACAGGTTGGCGATGCAGAACGTCCACACCCAGCGGTTGCGCCACACCATGACAGCCTCGAACTTTTTTCGCGCTGCCGCCGACTTGGCACCCTGGTATGAGCCGAGGCCGGTGTCGGGCAGGTCGGGCAACCCGACCTCGCGAGGCTCGTCGCGCACACCGAGGAACAATATCAGCGCTCCGGCCACAGCTATACAGGCCGGAATCCAGAAACACCATTTCCAGGCGCCTATGTGCGAGGCGTAGGCGAGCACCTGCGTGGGGAGGTCGGCCTCGCTCACTCCGCTGGCGCTGAGGTTATCGGCAAGCACTTGACGCACAGCCTCGTTATCTGACAGATTGGTGCCTAACGTACCCATTATATATCCGCACACAACCACCGCGAGAGCGGCGCCTATCGAGTGGGAACAGTTCCATATCGACATCTTCGTGGCGAGCTCGCCGGGATGTATCCAGTGGGGCAGAATGCGCGCACACGGCGGGTAGCCCATGCCCTGGAAATACTGGTTGATGATAATCGTGATGCCCATGATGAGTATGAGGAACTCTACCATCCTGGGGCCATCGGGCGTGCCTGTTATCCACGAGCTCAGGTCGGCTCCAAAGCCAAAAGCAAAGTTGGCCGCGGCGCACAGCAACAGGCCCACAGCCATTACGACGCGTCCCTTGACGCGGTCCACGAGATAACCGTTGATGAATCGTGAGAAGCCATAGACAAGCGATCCGGCAAATATTATCCAGCCGAAGCTCTTGTTGCTGATACCATACTCGGCCGTAAGACCCGGCATGGCGATTGAGAAGTTCTTGCGCACGAAATAGAATATGCTATATCCTATCATCGAGTAGATTATGACGCGCATCTGCCACGACATGAAGCGTGAACGCATTGCGCCAAGCGCGCTGTAGGGGTCTTGTTTTGCCATAGTTGAAGCTATCGTGATATAATTTACTTATTGGTATGATAAAACTCTCTTCCGAGTACAAATATAATGATTTTCAAAAAAAATTAAAAAAAGTGGGGGTATTTTTAATATTTTGCATCACTACCGGCAAAATGCCGTATTATCTTTGCATCGCAATTGAGAACGAAAAGGTACCTTTCACGTCGATTACATCGATATTTTTAACTTTCAACTATGGAAACAACACAAGAAAACACGTTGACCGAAAACATCACATCACCACCCGTCACTACCGACGGCGACCCCGCCACCAACCAGCCCGAGACTGAACCTCAGCCCGACAGTCAAACGCCATCAGACGCGCCCGCTGAACCCTCACCCGAAGTTGACATCGAGCAGCTCATAGCCGAGGCCGAGGAACGCGGATACCTGCGGGGCCGCAACGAGAGCATAGCCAGCCTCATGGGCAGCCCCTCGGCATCAGACCCCTCGCTGCCCGACAATTCGACTGCCGACCGCGGCCAGACACTAATCCTTAACAACATCCGTCCCAGCATCTGGGATTAAGACCCCGTTCCCCAATTTATGTTAAATCAGGGGTCGCATATCGCGAGATGGATTTTTCTTTGTGAAGATGGAGTGTACTTTATGTACACGACTGATGAACAAAGAAAAAGACGCTCGAGAGATGCGATTCAACGGTAATAATGAATACAAAAACGATTAAAATTTTAATCAATTATAAATTTAATAACTTAACAATACAATATGGCACCCTGCCACGGCCATTCTTCGGCTCTTTTACTTCAAATCTTCGGTCACATAGCAACGGCTATGCTCCCTCTGATTTCAAGCAAAATAGCTCAAAGACTGTCCGCCCCTGATTTAACATAAATTGGGGAACGGGGTCTGAAAAACCTTTATTTATCAAATTATGGAAAACATTGTAACAACCCAAGTCGTAAACAGTAATTCACCCGAGCTGCTCCGCAACGAGATCGACAGCCGCATCGTCAAGATTCGCCCCATGGCGACACCCATCGACCAGATTTCGCGCCACGCCGCCACTCGCCACGCCGGCAGCATGGTAGTAGAGTATTACTCGGTCGACAGCAAACCCTTCCTGGCCCAAGTGGTAGCGAGCGTCTACAGCGACAGCTCGGCAAGCGAAGATGGATCAATCGCAATGGATCTGCACGTCAACGACGCCTCCCCCTTTGCCGAGAGCGAGACTATCATGATCGCAGGGCTCAAGAACAATAACGATGCTCCCGTAACAGCCTATATCACCCGCATCGAGAACAACCACCTCTACGGCTTCTTCACGTGCACCGACAAAGACGGCAAGGTTTCTATCCCCGATATCGACACCGGCGCGACCGTAGTCCGCATGGGCCGTGCAGCCCGCGAGCTCGACATCCAGACCGTTCAGTTCCAGGCAATTCCGAAGAAAGAGAAAAATTTCTGCCAAATTTTCAAATCTCAAATCGAACAATCCACTCTGGTAAAACTATCCAACAAAGAAGTAGGCTGGACATTCAGCGACCAGGAGGAAGCCGCCATCATCGACATGCGACAGGGCATGGAGCGCAACTTCATGTTCGGCAACAAGATGAACCTCAACATAGGTGGTGATGACAGCGTGCTGCTCACCGGCGGCATCTGGAAACAGGCCGGCAAGGAATGTGCCTACACCAAAGGGGCGCTCTCTAACGACACCATGGTAAGCATCTGCCGCGAGGCATTCACCGGCGCCAACGGCTCGTCGCGCAAGCTTCTCATCGCCGGCAGCGGTTTCATCGAGGCGCTCCACAAGCTCAACGCCCAGCGCGTCATGACCGCCGACGACAAGATGACCCGCTGGGGCCTCGACTTCACCACCTACGTGTCAAAGTTCGGCACCCTCTATGTGCTTCTCAGCGAGACGTTCGACCAGTGCGGCCACACCGATGACGCGATGATCATCGACCCCGAGTACATCACCAAGTACAGCCACATCCCGTTCAACACCGAGAAGCTCGACCTGCGCGCAAGCGGCGTACGCAACACCGACGCTATCGTCATCACCGAGGCCTCTTGCCTGGTGCTCCGCTACCCCAAAGCCCACATGCGTGTGGTAGCACAGTAATCTCAGTCATCGCCATGGAATACACTTTGCATGAACTCATTGCCGAGTGGAAGATGCGCAAAGGCCTCGAGCCTTTGCGCGTCGACGCGGCGATAAAACGTCAGGACGCGTTCGAAATCGACGAGTACATACGCCGTATGATCGACAGCCGGTATGAACGCCTGCTCTACACGGCGCCTATCGAACTGCTCGAACCGAGCGACATCACCGAGACGGTCAATATCGAGAGTTTCACCGGCGGAGTCGTCGTCATGAAGCTCCCCGACGACTGCTGCCGACTCGTCGAAGTGAAGATGAACACGTGGCACCGACCGGCCACCATAGTAACCCAAGACAGCGCCACCGCTCTGAGGCAGACATCACCTTTTGGCCGCGCCGGCGCCTGCAATCCCGTTGCAGTGCTGCAAGCCGACGGCCGCCTGAAGCTATACAGTTTCAAAGCCTCCGATAATCCCGAGCCTGAACGTGTTCTCGCCATCACTCGCCCGGCGCCCGGCATATACCGTTGCCACCCTCTGGCACTCGATTCTCTATTTATCTAAGACCCCGTTCCCCCAATTTATGTTAAATCAGGGGTCGCATATCGCGAGATGGATTTTTCTTTGTGAAGATGGAGTGTACTTTATGTACACGACTGATGAACAAAGAAAAAGACGCTCGAGAGATGCGATTCAACGGTAATAATGAATACAAAAACGATTAAAATTTTAATCAATTATAAATTTAATAACTTAACAATACAATATGGCACCCTGCCACGGCCATTCTTCGGCTCTTTTACTTCAAATCTTCGGTCACATAGCAACGGCTATGCTCCCTCTGATTTCAAGCAAAATAGCTCAAAGACTGTCCGCCCCTGATTTAACATAAATTGGGGGAACGGGGTCTAAGCAATTTATGGAAAACAACAACCCAATCCTTGTGGCTGCATACCGCGCCTGGGAGGGCTCTAATGATTTTCGCATCAAGCGTAAACGCTACAAGCGATTTACCTACGGCGACCAATGGAGCGACACGGTTATCGACAACAACAGGCCCATGTCGGCCGCTCAGGCGGCAAGAACCCACGGCCGACGCCCCATGACCAACAACCTCCTGCGCCGCCTCGTCAAGTCGGTTATAGGCCGCTACCGATACCGGCGGCAGGAGAATAAACCGCCCGTCGGAACTCTCGAAGAGATCTATCGCCACAACAACCTCGACGAACTTGACTGCCGCTCGCTCGAGGAGTTTCTCATCTCGGGATGCACCATACAGCGTGTGTGCCGAGAACGTCGCCTGCAGGGCGATGGCGTGTGGGTCGACATCGTGAGTCCCGACCGGTTTTTCGTAAACCGTATCAACGACCCCAGGGGCTGGGACACCGAGCTGGTTGGCATGATTCACGACTGGAGCCTTACCGAGACAATCCTGCGCCTTGCCGGCCCCGACCGCCGGCGAGCCGAGTCGATACGCAAAATCTACAGCGATATCGCATCCGGCTGTGCAGTACCGTTCGAGAGCCTCGACAAATACAACTTGTTCACAAACGCCCCCGAGGGACGCTGCCGCGTGTTCGAGGTATGGACACTCGAGGCGGGCGACCGGCTCCGCTGCCACGATACCGACAAAGCCACATACTTTACCCTGCCCGCCGAAAATGCCGACCGTCTGGCCGAAATCAACAACCGCCGCTCGGTAGCCGGACGCCGCCCTATCGAGTGGAAATGGGAGACGACTACAACGTGGCGGTGCCGCTGGATGGCACCCGACGGCACTGTTCTTCTCAGTCACCTGTCCAATTCGCCCGACGGCCTGCACCCCTTCCACTTCCGCTTCTACCCCATGATCGACGGCGAAGTCCACTCGCTCGTGGAAGATGTCATCGACCAGCAGATCTATATCAACGAGCTCATATCGCTCATCGACCACGTGGTGAGCTGTGCCGCAAAGGGTGTGCTGCTGTTCCCTATCGACGAGAAGATTCCGGGCATGACGTGGCAGAATATTGCCGACACATGGAGCTCGCCCGACGCCGTCATCCCCATCAAGGGACACTCGGGCATAATGCCACAGCAAGTCAACTCCGGAGCCTCCAATATCGGAGCCAGAGAGCTGCTTGCCACCCAGATGCAGATGTTTGAGGATATATCGGGCGTCACCAACGCCCTCATGGGGCGCTCCCAGTCGGGGCAGATAGGCGTTGAACACTATGAGAGCCAGGTCAAGAATGCGATAATAGCCATCGCCGACATTCTCGACACGTTCTCCAACTTTATTTCAGAACGCAATAATCGTCTGTCACTATAAGCGTTGACGTCGCGCCGTGCAACAGCGGCATGTTAGCTTCCCCTATGTGCCCCACGGGCGCGTTGAATGCCACCGGATAATCATACTCGGCGACCATGTCGGCTATCATGGCCTCCATCGATTCGTAGTTTCGGTCGGGGCGGTATTCGGTAAAACGCCCCACCACAAGGCCGGCAAGCGCCGGCAAAATCCCCGCGAGCTTGAGATGGTACAACATCCGCTCGATTTTATAGATAGGCTCGGCGACATCCTCTATGAAAAGGATGTTGCCGGGCCTTAATGAGTTATAGGGTGTTCCCACCAGGGCATCGAGTACGGCCAGATTGCCACCCGTGAGCGGCGCCGTGACACGTCCCGGCCTGTTGGCTGCAAGCGGTGTCGCCCCCCAGCTCAGCTCGGGCCGTCCACCGTCGAGGATTTCCAGCAGTCTCTTGGTCGCTGCAGTGTCGGTGCCAAGTGCAAGCTGTTTGGCCATCGAGCCATGAACGCTCGTCATGCCGTGGGCATACCACAGGGCATGCAAAGCCGAAATGTCGCTGAACCCGATGAGCCACTTGGCGTTGCGCGCGACCACCGGCCCGAGCTGTTCGAGCAGATGCACCGCTCCGTAACCGCCGCGGCTGCACAGTATCGCAGCCACCGTCGGGTCTTCGAGCGCCGCTTTCATATCGTCAAGGCGCTCCTGCTGTGTGCCGCTGTAGCTTCCGTTCCGGCCGAGAGCGTGAGGCATCACAACCGGTTCATAACCAAGCTCTCTCAACGTATCGACCGCACCCGCTACAAGCTCCGGGTCGATTATCGACGCCGGCGATACTATCGCCACCCTGTCGCCTTGGCGTAATGGCCGTGGTACGATCTCAATCATGACACCAAAACGTTGAACCCGGCCTCACGCACCCTCCCGGCAATACGTTCAAGCTCCTCGCGTGACACCTTTTCAAGATGCTCGGCCGGAGTCTTGCGGTCGATCGAGTATAGCATCACCTCCCCGGGGTTAATCTCGCGGTAGGCTGCGATAAGGGCGTCAATCTCGGCATCGGTAGTGTTGTCGATGACGTGGCCGTCGTGAGTTCCGCGCAGTATCATGGTCTGGATTATGCACTGCGGCCCGAACTGTTTGAGCTCGCCTATCACTTTACGTGCTGTGAACGAGGGGGATGTGGGACGGTCGAGAGCCTTGATAGTCGAGTCGATAGCCGAGTCGAGCTTGAGGATGTTGTTGTCGACCTTTCTCAAAGCTGCCACAACACGCTCGTTGTCGAGTCGTGTCGAGTTTGAAAGCACACTCACCTTGGCATCGGGATAATACTTGTCGCGGAGTTCGATAGTATCGTCGATAACACCGTCAAACTCAGGGTGGAGCGTGGGCTCGCCATTACCCGAGAACGTGATCACATCGAGCGGGTCGCCGGCGGCATGCATAGCGGCAAGCTTCTCCTCGAGCAGTCGCTTCACCTCCTCGCGGGCAGGGATACCCGCCTTTCCTGGCCCCTGGGCATTAAATCCCGCCTCGCAGTAAAGGCAGTCGAACGTACACACCTTGCCGTCGCGCGGCATAAGGTTCACACCGAGCGAAGTACCCAAACGGCGAGAATGGATAGGCCCGAAAATCGTAGAATGAAACAATACCGTCTGCATAATAAACTAATTAAACGGCTACTACCTCGACGCGAAACCCGGCGTCTGTAGCAACCATGTATCAACCCTGCCGGGACGCGACAAATCGCGTCCGCAGCAAGACTGTATCAAAATGCTTAAACCGTAAGGATCTCCTTCTCCTTGGCGGCAAACAGGTCGTCGATCTTCTTCAGATACTTGTCGTGGAGCTTCTGCACCTGAGCCTCGGCGTCCTTCTCGACATCCTCGCTCATACCCTGCTTGACAGCCTTCTTCAGGCCCTCGATAGCATCGCGACGGGCATTGCGCACCGACACCTTTGCGGTCTCGGCCTCGGCCTTCGACTGCTTAACGAGCTGTTTACGACGGTCCTCGGTCAACGGGGGTATAGAGATGCGAATCACCTCACCGTTGTTCTCGGGGGTGATACCGAGCTCGGAGTTGATGATAGCTTTTTCAATCTCCTTGAACATCGATTTTTCCCAGGGAGTGATGGTGATTGTGCGCGCGTCGGGCACAGAGATATTGGCCACGTTGCTGATGGGAGCGGCGCTACCGTAATAGTCAACGCGAACGGCATCGAGCAGTTTGGGATTGGCTTTGCCGGCACGTATGCGGGCAAGAGTCTCGTCGAGATACATCACGGCCATATCCATTTTCTCTTCGGCCGGATTCAGATAATCTTTTACTTCCATGGTTTTATATTTGTTTAATTTTCAATTATCAACTGACAACTATAACCTATCAACTAATAAACCAGTGTACCGATAGGCTCGCCGGCTATCACCTTGGCCAGATTGCCGGGCGTGTCCATATCAAACACCACGATGGGCAACTTGTTCTCCTTGCACAGCGCCGTAGCCGTGAGATCCATCACCTTGAGGCCGCGGGTGTAGACCTCGTCGTAGGAAATCTCGCTGAACTTGGTCGCAGTGGGATCCTTCTCGGGATCGGCGGTATAGATGCCGTCAACGCGGGTGCCCTTGAGCATCACGTCGGCCTCGACCTCGATGCCGCGAAGCGCCGAGCCGGTGTCGGTCGTGAAGAACGGGTTGCCCGTACCGCCGGCAATGATTGCCACCTGGCCCTGCTTCAGAGCCTCGATAGCCTTCCACTTGCTGTAATGCTCGCCTATGGGGAACATATTGATGGCAGTGAACACCTTGGCCGGCTGGCCTGCAGCCTCGAGCGCCGAGCTCAACGCCAGCGAGTTGATGACCGTTGCGAGCATTCCCATCTGGTCACCCTTGACACGGTCGAAGCCCTTGGCCGCACCCTGCAGGCCGCGGAAAATGTTGCCGCCGCCTATCACGATTGCCACTTGAACGCCACCGCGGGCAATTTCGGTAATCTGGCGGGCATACTCACCAAGACGCTCGTTGTCAATACCATATCCCTGATGACCCATGAGCGACTCACCGCTCAGTTTGAGTAACACTCTATTGTATTTTGTTCTCATCGTTTTTTATTGTTTTGATGTTATTGCACAAAGTTAATATTATTCATTCACAAAACCACCCATACGCAGGCTAAATAAATTCCACTCGGTTAAAAATTGTTAAATGGGGGGGGGTAAATTTCACCTTCTGAAAAAAATCATGCTAAATTTGTATGACTTTAATGAAACCTAACCACAATATCAAAGTGATTTGGCTGAAAGAATACGAGAGACTAAAAGTTCACCTTAATAATACCTAACTAATCTTTACCACATGAATGTAAGTAAGCATCTTATGTTTGCGAGCACTCTGTTGTCGGCCATGTCGTTGACACTTTCATCGTGCGACGACAATGACTGGGCCGATGTTGACGGAGCGGCTCCCGGCATGAACCTCGACATCGAGGCAGTTCACGTAGAACCCGGTATGGACATTACTATCAAAGGCAAGATTACCGATGCCGACGGCATCTCGACTATCTCGCTGTCCTGCCCCGAGTTGTATCTCAACAAAACAATCGACATCATCGCCATCTACGGCGAGCCCCTCAAGGAGTATGATCTCGACTACACCGTCCAGACATCACGCCACGCCGAGGGTGAGAACTTTATCGTGACTCTCACTGTGACCGATGTAGGCGGCCGCACTGAGGTCAAGGAATTCGGCGCCAATCTTGATGCCGACTTCACCGAACCCTATTTCAACGCCAAGCCCGGCGAGGAAATCACCGTGCTCATCAAGAACGAGACACGTATCAAACTCAACGTCGACATCTCCGACAACCGCGTTGTCGACTACATGGAACTCAACCTCAAGAAAGTAGCCAACGGCACCGAGACCCAGGTCGACGGATTCCCCGTGCGCATCGAGGGTGGTGAGAAACGCCTCACCTACCAGGCTGCAGTTCCCGTACCCAACGAGCCGGCCACCTACAAGGCCTACATCACTGCCGCCGACCGCGCCGTTCAGGATCCCGCACATGTAATCACCTCCGAGTCTACAATCAATGTTATGGAGCTCCCCAACTTCGACGCCATCTACCTGGCCGACGTTGCTTCGGCATCCGACCTCAACAGCGACCTGTTCGGTGTGCCCATCGCCATGGACCATGTAGGCGACTACAAGTATCGCGTGCGCTACTATAACGAGAAGGCAGGCACCGAGATATGCTTCCTGGGCCAGAAGACCGACTTCGGCCCCATCTGTTTTGCCCCCTCGAAGGAGAACGCCAACGAGCTTGGCGACGACCCCGACGAGGTAAACAAGATCAAGCTCGACAAGGCTCAGACCTACTATGAGTTCTATGTCGACACCTGGAACCGCACTTACACCATGCGCGACTACGCCGTAGCCGATGCCATCAACCCCGTCATGCACATGCACTACGGACAGGACGAGCTGAACACATGGTGGGACTTCAGCGTTCCCGACCCCTGGTGGCAGGAATTCTACTTCGGCCCCGGCGACGGTCCCGGCAACATCATGCGCATGGAGCAGGACAACAAGAACCCCAACATCTTCTACTGCTACAACATGGACCTCAAAGCCGGCGAGGACACCAACTTCATGATCCACAACTGGCACTCTCACGGCTGGTGGAACTTCGTGACATGGCGCTCTGAGTCAAAGGTTGAACCCAGCAAGTTTGTCTACTACGGCAACCTGCACCCCGACTGCGACAAGTTCACAGGCAACGCCGACTACTTCGATTGGAAATACGGCAGCATGGATCCCGAGGAGTATTCCTACCAGTATCCCAATGCAGGCGCCTTCGACATCAACAAGTGGGGCGACGAAAACTACCGCAAGAACTTCATTGGCGACAACTGGGTCAAGACACCCGTCACCACTACCGGCAAATATACATTCAAGATCGACCTGCACACCGAGCGCGGCTGGATGTATCTCCAATAAATATAACCATTCATCAAGTTTCATCACATGAAAAAGCATATATTGTTCTTTGTTCTGGCCTTCATGGGTTTAGTAGCCATGGCACAGAACACGGTGACCGGCAACGTTATGTCGGCTGCCGACGACGAGCCCATGATCGGCGCGTCGGTACTGGTCAAGGGTTCCCCCGTGGGCACCATGACCGACTTTGACGGAAACTTCACGCTCAAGAATGTCCCGGCCGACGCCGTACTCATCTTCTCGGCCGTGGGCTATGAGCGCATTGAGGTGCCCGTCAACGGTCAGTCGGTCATCAACGTTACCATGAACGAGGTTGCCTCGCTCCTCGACGAGGTTGTCGTAGTAGGTTACGGCACAGTGAAGCGCAGCGACCTCACAAGCTCCATCTCGACCGTCAAGGCCGAGGACATCACCGAGGTTACCACCGGCAACCCCATGGATGCTCTCCAGGGCAAGGTGAGCGGCGTGCAGATCGCCTCGGGCGGCGGCCCCGGCACTACCCCCAAGGTAATCATCCGCGGTATCACTTCGGTCAACGGTTCGACTCCCCTGTATGTTGTAGACGGTGTGCCCTTGAACACGAGCAACATCAACTTCATCAACAACAACGACATCGAGTCGATGGAAGTGCTCAAGGATGCCTCGGCAAGCGCCATCTACGGTACGCGCGCTTCGAACGGCGTCATCATCATCACCACCAAGAAAGGTAAGAGCGGCGAGGTTTCGGTCGACTTCTCGGCCAGCGTAGGCTTCCAGACTCTCACCAAGCCCAAGATGGCATGGGCCGGCGAGTATGAGAAAGTGTTCAACAAGCGCTACGCCAACGACGGCCGTACCGCTCCCTGGAACTCACCCTATGTCGACTACAGCGACGTCGACGGCATGGACTGGTGGAACGAGGTTGTCAACGAGACCGCTCTCGTGCAGAACTACGCCCTGGGCGTTCGCGGTGGCAACGAAAAGTTCATCTACAGCCTCTCTGTCGGCTACTTCAAGAACCACTCACAGTTTGATGTAGGCTACTGGGACAAGCTCAACGTACGCCTCAACACCGAGTACACCTTCAACAAGTACCTCAAGGTAGGCCTTGACATCGCCCCCAACATGGAGACATGGGAGAACTCGCCCAACCTCTTCTCGGCAGCCATGGCCATGGACCCCACCACTCCCGTGTTCCGTCCCGAGAGCCAGTGGAACCCCGAGAACCCCATGGACAACTACCAGCGCTCATACAATAACCAGGAGTGGAACCCCGCCGGTTCGCTCGCCCGCATGAACGACCACACCCGCAAGCTCGCTCTCCTCATGAACCCCTTCATCGAGATCAAGCCCTGGGAGAAACTCACATTCCGCACCCAGTTCGGTATCAACGCCTGGATGCAGCGCGCCGATGGCTACAACTACGCCTTCCACATCGACGCTCTCGAGCAGAACGACAAGAACTCGGTTTACCGTAACTACAGCGACGGCATGAACTGGACCTGGAACAACACCCTCACCTACATGGACACATTCGCCGACAAGCACAACCTCACCGCCATGGTAGGCTTCACCGCCGAGAAATACCAGGACTGGTGGTCGAACGCTTCGCGCCAGGACATCCCCGGCCAGAGCGATCTGCTCCACGAGGTTTCGGCCGGTACAGGCGACCAGTTTGCCAGCGGCTCGATGGGTTCTACAAGCCTCGCTTCGTTCCTGGGCCGTGTGATGTACAACTACGACCAGCGCTACTACCTCACGGCTTCGGTACGTGTCGACGGTTCTTCACGCTTCCCCGCAGGCAACAAATACGGCACCTTCCCCTCAGTCTCTGTAGCATGGCGCCTCTCTCAGGAAAAATTCATGGAGGGCACACGCTCTTGGCTTAACAACGCCAAAGTACGTTTCGGCTGGGGCCAGGTAGGTAACCAGGCCATCGCCTCGGGCGCATACCTCACCACCATCGCCAACGTCAACTACGTGTTCGGCACCACTCCCACCCGCTACCCCTCGACCATAATGGGAGCCATGGGTAACCCCAACCTCAAGTGGGAGACCGTCGAGGACATCGACCTCGGTATCGACCTCACCATGCTCAACAACCGGTTGAACATCACAGCCGACATCTACCAGAAGACATCTCACGACATGCTCTATGGCAAGCAGCAGCAGCTTATCCTCGGCCTGCCCCAGTGGATGGGCTCGGTGACATCCAACATCGGCTCGATGCGCGCACGCGGCTGGGAACTCGCCGTTGAGTGGAACGACCGCGTTGGCGATGACTTCCGCTACAGCGTAGGCCTGCAGCTCTCGGGCGTACAGAACAAGGGCATCAAGTTCACCGGCGACGGCCCCATCCTCACCGGCGGCGGCATGAACGAGAGCATCATACGCAACGAGGACGGCGCCCTCATCTCGCGCTTCTACGGCTACGAGTGCAAGGGCATCTTCCAGAACTGGGAACAGGTCTATGCCCACACCAACGAGCATGGCCAGCTCATCCAGAAGGATGCACAGCCCGGCGACCTCATCTTCGCCGACCGCAATCATGACGGCAAGCTCGACGAGAACGACAAGGCCTACATAGGCGACCCCTACCCCGACCTCAACCTCGGCCTCAACATGAGCTTCTGGTACAAGAACTGGGATCTGACAGCCAACTTCTACGGAACATTCGGCAACGACATCTTCAACCTCCAGCGCATGCGCTACTCGGGCGGCAGCGGCCAGAACGTATACCGCGGCACTCTCGACAAGGCATGGAGCTACGAGGGTCAGAACACCGACATCCCCCGCCTCTCCTACAACGACCTCAACCAGAACTACAGCCGCGTGTCGAGCTTCTTCGTTGAAGACGGCAGCTACTTCCGCTGCAAGCTCCTCACCGTGGGCTACACCCTCCCCAAGAGCATCATGAAGAAATATAACCTGCGTGTGTATGCATCGGCCCAGAACCTCTTCACCATCACCGGCTACAGCGGTATGGACCCCGAGGTGCCCTTCCTCAACGGCGGCGCCATCGAGACCGGTATCGACAACAACAGCTATCCCAACCCACGCACATTCCTCCTGGGTATCGATTTCAAATTCTAATCACGACTCATGAACATGAAAAAGATATATATTCTTAGCGCAGCACTCGCTGCTGTGATGACGTTGAGCTCATGTGACGATTTCCTCACCGAGGATGTACGCGGCACCGAGAACCTCGACACATATTTCAAGACGGCCGACGAGGTCAACTCCTACGTGGGCGGATGCTACTTCGAGATCGCCAAGGGTGGCGGCTGGTGGCAGATCTACAACACTTGGCTCATCTCCGACATGACCACCGACGACCTCTGGGACGGCAACACCACCCAGGACGACGGTTACCAGTCGACAACCCACTTCATGCCCGACGGTCAGTCGCAGGGCATCCTGCAGAACTTCTGGGGAGCACGCTACCAGGGCATCAACACCTGCAACGTGGCCCTCAACCGCATCCCCGGTGCATCGATGGACGAGGACCTCAAGGCCAAGCGCATAGCCGAGGTACGTTTCCTGCGCGCATTCTTCTACTTCGACCTCGTGCGTAACTTTGGCGGTGTGCCTCTGGTTACAGTCGAGAACCAGGATGTATCGGGCCTTGGCCGTTCTTCGCTCGAAGACTGCTACCGTTTTATTGAGGACGAGCTCAAAGCCGCAGCCAAAGACCTGCCCCAGCGCAGCGAGTGGGCCGCAGCCGACATGGGCCGCGCCACACGCGGTGCCGCCCTCGGCATCCTCGGCAAGGCTCAGCTCTACCAGGCCAAGTGGGACGATGCCAAAGCCACTCTCAAGACCATCATCGACGAGCACGAGTATGAACTCCTGCCCAACTTCGGCGACGTGTGGAGCGTGAAATACAACAACTCCAAGGAGTCACTCTTCGAGACTCAGCAGATGTATGGCGGCGACACCTACGCCACCGGCGGTGCCCTCACCGTTGTGACCGGCTGCCGTAACGGCGTCGGCGACGGCTGGGCATGGGGCCAGCCCACCAGCGACCTCGAGAACGCCTTCATAGCCGCCGGCGATACCGAGCGCCTGCGTTACACCATCATCAAGACCATGTGCTCTGAGATCGCAGGCGAGAGCCAGTTTGCCAAGTTCGTTTCCAACAACAGCGAGGTGTGCAAAGTCACCGACCAGAAGTTCCTTGACTACAAGGAGAACTTCGGCTGGACCAACCTCGACTACCTCACAAAGTACATCATCGACCCCGCCCAGCACAAGTCGGCGCGTATCATACGCAAATACTTCCTGCCTCTTGAGGACCGTCCCGAGGTCTACAACATCGACAAGATTCCGTTGAACCACCGCGTGCTCCGCTATGCCGACGTGCTCCTCATGTATGCCGAGGCCTGTGTCGAGAGCTCTACCCCCGACAACACCCAGGCCCAGTGGGCTCTTAACGAGGTGCGCCGCCGTGTCAACCTCGCTCCCGTCACCAAGACCGGCATAGAGCTGCGCGACGCCATCCGCGCCGAGCGCCGTCTCGAGCTCGCCCACGAGCAGTGCCGCCTCTACGACCTGCGCCGCTGGGACTGCGCCAACGGCAAGAAGATGATGTGCAATATCTTCGGCCCCAACGGCTCGTTCGTCAAGTACAACACCGGCGACGATGCCGACGTCTACGAGGCTTGGAACCAGATCGAGCCCAGCGACAAGGGAATCCGCTTCCAGGAGGACCGCGACCTGCTCTACCCCATTCCCCTCTACGAGATACAGCACTCCAATGGTGCCATCGTTCAGAACCCCGGATGGTAATCACCTTATTAACCGTAATTTAATAACGACAACATGAAATACATCAAATATCTTGCAGCAGGCACGCTCATGCTCGCCATGACAGGCTGCTTCGACGAGCCCACAGGCGAGTCGACAAAGCATCTCCCCGGCGAGGGTGGATCGGAAGGCGGCGGCGATGTACCCGAAAACATCGTGTCGCCCACACCCTCGGGAGCTGTTAAAAACGAGAAAATAACCATCAACACCGCCACCACCTACCAGACCATGGAAGGCATCGGAGCAAGCGACTGCTGGCTCGGCGAGTTCATCGGCGAGTACTGGTCGACCAACCGCGCCGACGCCGCCAACTGGCTTTTCTCGAAACGCATCGTCAACGGCCAGCCCCAGGGCATAGGCCTCTCGATGTGGCGCGTCAACCTCGGCGGCGGTTCGGCCGAACAGGGGGACGCTTCAGAGATTGTCAACGTCACCAACCGCGCCGAGTGCTTCCTCAACGCCTCCGGCTCATACAACTGGAACAACTGTGCCGGCCAGCGCTACTTCATGCAGCAGGCCAAGAACAACGGCGTCGAGAAATTCGTACTCTTCAGCAACTCGCCCCTCGTTTACTGGACCAAGAACGGCCTCGCCACCAAGATAGGCGAGCCCAAAAACGGCCACACCAACCTCAAGGACGATAGCTACGGCGCCTTTGCCGAGTACATGGCTACCGTAGCCGAGCACTTCATAGGCGAGGGCTACAACATCTCTCACATATCGCCCGCCAACGAACCCCAGTATGACTGGGACGGCGACAACCAGGAAGGCTCCTCATGGTTCAACACCGAGATAGCCAAGCTCGCCCGCGAGATGCAGAAATCGTTCGACAACCACAACATCAACACCAACATCCTCCTCGGCGAGGCCGGCTCCTACGTATCACTCTACTCAGGCGACAACAACCGGGCCAACGTCATCGACCGGATGTTCACATCCGGCAACGAAGCCTACGTAGGCGACCTGAGCCGCGTCGACAACCTCATAAGCGGTCACTCCTACTGGACCTACAACACCTGGGACGAGATGCGCAACGTGCGCCGACAGCTTGCCAACAAGGCCGCACAGAAAGGCGTTCGCGTCTGGCAGACCGAGCTGTCGCTCCTTGGCAATGCACCCGCCGACCTTGAGGGTGGCTACGAAAAATCAACCCAGCTCGACCTTGCCATGTACGTGTCACGCATCATCCACAACGACTTCACCGTAGCACAGTGCACATCGTGGAGCTACTGGACCGCATTCGGCGTCGAGGCCTATGGCCAGATGAACCGCTTCGAGCTCATCTTCTCTACCCCCGTCGACGGCATCTACGGTTCAAACTGGACCACACCCGGCACCCTGCAAGCCAACCCCAACCTCTGGGTACTCGGCAACTACAGCCTCTACATACGCCCCGGCTTCAAGCGTGTCGAACTCGCCCTCAACGAGTCTAAAGACTTCTTCGGAACAGCCTGGGCCGACCCCGACGGCAAGCGAGTGGTAATGGTAATCACCAACTATGACAAGACCAACAACATCGCGTTCGACGTCTACTCACAGCTTGGATCGACCCCCACAGCCATCCACCGCTACACCACAAGCGATAATAAGAACCTCTACCAGGAATACTTCAAGGTAGGCGACCAGCTCTTCGTCGAGCCCCACTCAGTCACCACCTTCGTATTCGACTTCTAAACGAGATCCCCCACACCAACCCCAAGGGCTGCCGCGACACCACGCGCCAGCCCTTTTTATTACCCCTACTATCAAGCTCCAATATTTCGCCCACCCCCGTAGGGACATCCCCTCGCCCCCCTACGAATATATCATAATCGGCATTTCCACGGCCACCTCACCGTCGATGGGAATCGCCCCACGAATATATTATAACCGCGTGCCACGGTTGCATGCCGGCGAGGTGAATAGCGGAGCTATTCCATTTAGATAGCCCCACGAATTCATTCGTGGGGTATTCGCGCTCCCCTTCCCTACCACCAACAGCGGAGCTGTTGCACCTTGCCCTGACGGGAATAGATGCAACCGCTCCGCGGTAGTGGGGTGGTGGTGCATGAGATGACCCTACGAATGAATTCGTGGGGCTGAATAGATGGAACGGCTCCGCCGTTCGCGAGCACGTCCACGATGGTGTGTTGATAATCAATGTGTTGCACAAACATGCCAAAGGCATGTCCCTACGTATATATCATAACCGGCACGCCACGGCCGCCTACCAGCGAGGTGAATCGCCCCTACGAATATATCATAACCGCACGCTGCGGTTGCCTGCTGTTGATGGGAACGGCGGGGAATCGTGGGCACATCTCTACGGGTGCGCGTTATACGTACGGAGTGAGGGTGAGGGCGCGGGGGCCGGTGGGGGTTAGTATGGCTGTGCAGGCGGCGTAGGTGCTGTCGGAGAGGCTCGTGCACTCGATAAGTTCGCGCGGGATTAAAACGTCGCGCAGCATGCCTGTGCCATCTCTGTTGATTGTGAGGCGTCCCGATACCTGTTGCACGGCGTCACACTCGGTGTTGTCGGGCAAGTCGTTGGAGCCTACTACGTGTTTTTTGCCAGTTCGGTCGGTATAGAAATAGAGCTTGCGTATCGCGCCAAGCTGTCCTTCGGTCACAATGGGGCGGTCGGCTTCGAAAAAAGGTCCGTCTGCTCCGGCACTCAGCTCGATAGTTCCGGCATTTACGGCAAAAATTGCTGCGACGGCTTGTTCGAAATGTTCGCGTGCTTCGCCGGATGGCACTTCTACCGCATTAATTATCTGCCGTTTATATTCAGCATCAAGATATACGTTCACGCGCACCATTCGGCCGGCAGAGGGTAGCCCGTCGGCAGCTATAGGCTCGGGGATATCGGCGCACTGAACCGCGCCGTTAGGCAGCACGACACCATAATGCACAGCAAGCGCGGCAAACGGTTTGCCATCTCGAGGCCTGGCCATAACGACGCCTCGCGCTGTGCGCTTTATCTCGACATTGTCACCCGTCGTCATGCGCGACATCAGCGGCCACAACTTGAAGTCGAGCAGCAAGGGCGGGCATGACGTGCAGGCAACCGTAAGCTCGTTGTCGTTAACTGCTATTATCGAAAAAATCTCCGATTTCACCCGCCTGTAGATTGCGGCCAGGGCCTCCGATGCCAGGCGGTGATAGAGCATCTCATTATTATAATTGGGCTCGGCATCGGGAGCGAGCGTTGATTTAATGGCTCCGTACAATGGCATCGGCTCGGCAGCCGTTCGCGTGATTTCAAGCTCGGTGGCGGCACCGGCATCGTCGCCTGCAATATGCAGCAGTCTGGCAAGCCTGAGCCTGAGCAGGTCGATATCGGGATCATCCCGGCGCGACTCTTCGTGCTGCAGGACTCCGAGCGACAGAAGCCCCATTTTCAGTTCGCGCGAGTGGGCAATCTCGGCAAAGTCAAGCCAAAATGCTGCCGAGCGGGTTCCATCGGCAGCCATCGTCGACATGCGCTCCATTGCCTCGTCGTCGCGTTCCATCATCGACAACAACATCGCCCTCCTTCGCGCATACAGCTCGTCGCCGGCCTCGGGTTTCAATGCCACAGCGCGGTCAAAGGCTTCGAGCAGGGAGGGTAATTGGTGGGCATGCCGTTGGACATCAGCCTTTACAGCCGCAAAGCATCGGTCGATGGCACGTGTGGCAAGGGGTCGGATGGTCTCCCCGTCGGCACCTGCCGTAGGCTCGAAATCGGCCTGTCTTAAAAGCGACGTGTTCCAGTTGATAAAGAATCCTACGAAGCGCCACATCTCGTCGCGGGTCATCACCCGCAGGGCCAGTGCAAGCAGCCGAGAGTGGAGCGCATCGGCATCGTGGAGAGCGCCGTACCGGGCATAGAGTTCGAGCAGGTCGATGGCCCGCACGGTGTCGCCGGCCTTGATCTGGCGGGATATGAGGTTGACAAATGCCTCCCTCACCACCATCATGCGGCGCCCGGCCGAAGCCTTCACCCTGTCGAGCAATGCGGGGAATTCATAGGCATAATCCGAGTCGATCACCAGCTCGAATGCCGCCGCTGCGAGCGAGCTTTTTCCCTCGGGGTCAACGATATCCTCGTCGCGGAAAGTGCGCGGATTCCACAAATCAAAGAAGCGTGTGAAATTGAAGTCGGGATACTTGCGGGCACATCTCACGGCAAGCCTAAGCACCAGCGAATGCACTCTCGAGGGCTTCCTCACCGGCAACCCGAGGTACTCGAAAAGCAGCGAGCGCACCGGCCGCGACGACGGGTCGGTCATCGCCACCCGGGCGTAACGGTAAATAATCGTGGCATAGATTTCATGCAATCCGGGCGACATATTTCCGGCCACGAACATTGCATGGGCCTTCTCGTATGCCTCTTGCTCGTAACCGTCACGGGCCGATAGAGCCTCGAGTCGGCTCAACTCGTCATATCCCGGCTGTTGGGCCAGACGCAACCTCTCGTGGCGGCGACGCTCCATCTCACCATCGGCCATCGAAGCGATAAGCTCGTCGAGACGTCGGTCAATTTCAGCAAGATAGCAAGTCACACCGGTCGAAATACACTGCGACTCAATCTCGAGATACACCCCCACAAGGGCCGACAGCGCCGCATCATCGTGAGGATCGGCAGCCACAGCCTCCTCCCCCACACGGCGGGCCTCCTGAAGCCGTCCCTCGCGTGCCAGACTATCAATGAGTAAGTTAGCATCCATCGCGAGCAAAGATACGAATAAGTCAACAACAATCAAAACAATATTCACATTTCCCCGCCCAATCCATGCCACAAACGTAGGGACATACCTTCGGCATGTCTATACAATGCATTGATTATCAACACGCCACCGTGGACGTGCTCGCGAACGGCGGAGCCGTTCCATCTATTCATCCCACGAATTCATCAGTGGGCACACCACCGTGGACGTGCTCGCGAACGGCGGAGCCGTTCCATCTATTCACCCCCACGAATTCATTCGTGGGGTCACTCCATGCATCACCACCCCACTACCGCGGAGCGGTTGCATTTATCCTCGTCGGGCAAGGTGCAACAGCTCCGCTGTTGGTGGCGGGAGGGGGGACGCGCATACCCCACGAATGAATTCGTGGGGCTATCTAAATGGAATAGCTCCGCTATTCACCTCGCCGGCAGGCAACCGTGGCACGCGGTTATGATATATTCGTGGGGCAATTCTCATCGCCGGCAGGTGGCCGTGGGCGTGACGATTATCGTATGTCCACGTGGCGATTCCCCTTAACAGCAGGTGGCCGTGGGAATGCCGATTATGATATATTCGTAGGGACATGCCTTTGGCATGTTTACACAACGCATTGATTATCAAGGTACCACCGTGGAGGTGCTCGCGAACGGCGGAGCCGTTCCATCTATTCAGCCCCACGAATTCATTCGTGGGGTCACTCCATGCACCACCACCCCACTACCGCGGAGCGGTTGCATTTATCCTCGACGGGCAAGGTGCAACAGCTCCGCTGTTGGTGGTAGGGAGGGGGAGCGCGCATAACCCACGAATGAATTCGTGGGGCTATCTAAATGGAATAGCTCCGCTATTCACCTCGCCGGCAGGCAACCGTGGCACGCGGTTATGATATATTCGTGGGGCAATTCTCATCGCCGGCAGGTGGCCGTGGGCGTGACGATTATCGTATGTCCACGTGGCGATTCCCCTTAACAGCAGGTGGCCGTGGGAATGCCGATTATGATATATTCGTAGGGACATGCCTTTGGCATATTTACACAATGCATTGATTATCAGAACGCCATCGTGGACGTACTCACGAACGGCGGAGCCGTTCCATCTATTCAGCCCCACGAATTCATTCGTGGGGTCATCTCACGCACCACCACCACACTACCGCGGAGCGGTTGCATTTATCTGGGTTTCCTCGAAAAAACAAAGGAACCGCGTGATGCGATTCCTTTGCGTTTTGGTATGTTAGGTTTGAGCTTCTTAGCGAACGAGCACTTTCTCTACTTTAGAGCCCTGACGCTTGATGTAGAGACCGTTGGCGGGATTCTCTACGCGCACGCCCTGCAGGTTGTAATACTCAACAGGAGCATTCTCGTCAACACCTACCTCGTCAACACCGGTATTGGGATCATCAGCACTTTTCTTCTTATAAGTAACAAAGAGCATGGGCTTGATATCCTCAGCCTTGAAGGTGAAAGGATTGGCGGCATCTTTTTCATTTACTTCGCCCTGAGTATCTTTGCTGACAACCTTGATTGAGTTTCCGGGTGTAGCATTCTTTTTTGCAATAAGGATGTTCAGATCCTCGGGATTAGCCTTGAGATAATCAGTAAGGTCGATTGTGTTGGTCCATGCGTCGGCTGTCTTGTAGTTATCGCTTAATGCATCCCACATAGCCTTGTTACCTTGACCGTTGGCCGAGTAAGTTGCGATAGGCTCGGCAGAGAGTGCTGTTGCAACATTATCAGCTTCAGTATTCCAGCAAGCGGTAGCCTCGTCGAGAACAGCGGGATAAGCATAAATCTCCATGTTACGGTCACCCTTAACCATATTATGGCTCAAACGCAGTTTGGCGCTGGTAACCTCACTTGTACCATCTACAACATCGGCGGGCATTTTGAATGACATAATACCATAGAATTGCTTATCGCGAGCTGTATTATCAGCGTTCATCTGGTAACAAATCTCCATAGAAGTTTCGGATCCCTTTTTGTCACCTGCTTTGTCGGAACGAACCCAAGTATCGGCAACGGGCTCGATGGCATCATTGCTTGTATCGGCATCCTCTACAAAAGTCACGATAAGCTGGGGCATGAGCTGCTCCTTGGTGAAGGTATAACCATATTGCGAAGTACCTTCCTCACCCTCATTGTCTTTGGAATAGAAGCAGTTCTGATTGCCTTTTTTACCGAGTTCCTGATAAAGGAGGAAGTTAGCACGGCTATCGTTGACTGTAAGAGTTTTCACATAGGCTGTAACATCGATATTGTTGACCCATGATTCAAGATTCTGCTTATCCTCGGTCAAACCAGTGTTCCATATAGCTTTATTCCACTGTCCTGCAGGAGTAAATATTGCAACAGGCTCCTCATTATAAAGCGCTTCAACAAAAGAGCCCTCAGTGTTCCATGAAGCTTTTTCATCAAAATTGTTGGGATAGCCGTGAACATACATGTCGAGACCTTTGTATCGCTCGGTAACAAGGCGCATAGTGGCTTTCTGAACCTTCATACCTTCCGGAAGCTGATAATCGAAACCGTACAGAGCAACAAACTGGCCATATACTACATTATCGCCTTCTTTGATTTCGGGAGTGTTGGTTTCAACATTTTTTCCTGTACCGCCACCGTTCCAAGACAGATTGTTAGAACGAATCCAAGTGTCAGCTACAGCGTCGAAAGTTTTTTCGACCGGTTCCTGGGCCATTGCGCCAAGGCAGAGAAGGGCCGAGGCAAAAGTGAGTAAAGTTTTCTTCATATAAATATAGTTTTATGATTGGGTTTTAATCATAATACGCGGCTCCCAGACGGTCTACTCAATCTATTAGTACCTTTTTACAAAAAAAATGACAAATGTGTGTTTTTTTACTTTTTTGCATCACAGTCAATAAAAAACGGTGTTAACTTTGCAGAATAAAATTATATCTTATGGACGAGAAGCGTGAAAAATGGGAGGTGCTCGATAGCGAGTATGTCGTGAGGCGGCCGTGGCTCGTGGCTCGACGCGATACCGTGAAGCTGCCTACGGGGGTGGTTTACCCTGAATATTATGTGCTTGAGTACCCCGACTGGGTGAATGTGATTGCCATTACCCGCGATGGGCGTTTCGTGATGGTCGAGCAGTATCGTCACGGTCTTGGCGATGTCTACACTGAGCTTTGCGCGGGGTGTATCGAGCCCGGCGAGGAGCCTGTGGAGGCTGCCCGACGAGAACTGGCCGAGGAGACCGGCTATACCGGGGGCGAATGGGAATTGCTGACGGTTATTTCGGGCAATCCATCAACCACCAACAATCTCACTCATTGTTTCATTGCCCTGGGTGTCGAGAAAACCGAGGCTCAGCATCTCGACAAGACCGAGGATATCGCGGTTAAGCTTCTGTCGCGCGACGAGGTTCTCGGTATGCTTGAGCGCGACGAGATGAAGCAGGCGCTCATGGCTGCGCCTCTCTGGAAATTCTTTGCACAGAACCGATAGTTGTCTACAGATGCCGCAGGTTGCGCAGCAGACCCGATAGCTTGGCCCGCTTGATGGCCGAGCGACGAAAAATCGTGGCATACGACTCGGGGGTGAGCGAGGCTATATTCTCGCGCGTAAGATCATTGTAGGCCGGACTGAGGTCAAACTCGGGATGGCTGCACGGCTTAACGCCAAGGTTGTGAGGACACACCTGCTGGCAGCAGTCGCAGCCATAAAGACGGCCACCGGTCGACAGGCTGTCGGGCAACTTTCCCCGGTGCTCGATTGTAAGATAGCTCAGGCAGCGGCGTGCATCGATAGTTCCGTCGCTACGTATTGCCCCGCCCGGGCACGCGACCACACAGGCGCCGCAACCATCACAAGCCGTAGTCTCGAGCGGCGGAGTCGGTGAAAATTCTACAGTAGTAATAATCTCGGCAAGAAAACAGTATGTGCCAAGGCCGGGCACGATTACCAGTCCGCTGCGTCCTCTGAGCCCCACGCCCGCCACAACAGCCCAGTAACGCTCATGGATAGGAGCCGTGTCGACGCAGATGCGTGTCTCTCCACCCCAAGTTTCGCGTATAAATGCTGCGAGGGGCTCGAGCAACCTGCGCACAACATCGTGATAATCATCGCCATGGGCATAAGATGCTATTGCTGGAATTCCGGCGGGCTGTTTCGATTTGTGATAATAGGCTATCGCACACGATATGACCGACCGTGCGCCGGGCAACAGCAGTCGAGGGTCTCGACGCACGTCGTGATAACGGTCGAGATAATCCATCGAGCCGCTGCATCCCTCGTCAAGCCACCGGCGGTAACCGTCGGTCACGCTATCGGGCACCTCGCACGCCTCGGCCACGCCTACTCGGTCGATGCCGAGCATTCGCGCCTGCTCGATGAGTCGCGAGGTATCACATGGGGAGCACGTCGAATTCATAACCCTGCTGTTTGAGCCATTCTATCGCGCGCGGCAGTGCCCACTGCATGTTCTCGCGCGCCTTGAGCGAATCGTGAAATACGATAATCGACCCGTTGCGGGCATATCGCTTTACGTTGTCGAGCACCTTCTCGGGAGTCATTTTCCGGCTGTAATCGCGAGTGATAAGGTCATACATCACAAGATTATACTTGCGCTTTATGGCCCGCGACTGGCCGCCCCATAACAGGCCGTGTGGCGGGCGAAACAGCGGGGAGTCGATGAGCTTGTCGGCCTCGGTGATGTCGCGCAGGTAGGCTCGTCTGGACGATTTGAGCCCCTGCACGTGGTGCATGGTGTGGTTGCCGTAGCTGTGGCCGCGGCGGCGTATCTCGTCGAGCAGCTCGGGATGCCGCCTGACGTTGTCGCCTACGAGAAAAAAAGTGGCTTTAACATCATACCTGTCGAGCAAGTCGAGCACCCACGGGGTAACCTCGGGTATGGGACCGTCGTCGAATGTCAGATACACGACCCGCCGTCCCCGGCGCTTGTGACGCCACATGGCCTCGGGGAAAAGAAGTCGGTAAAGCGATGGTGGCCTTTCGATAAGCATATCTACATATAGTAGGGACATGCCGTAGGCATTTTCATGCCGCCGGCACATCCCTGTATTAGAGTGGTTTTATTTGTAAGCGCCCGAGAGGGGAATGACATCGTCGAGGTTCACACCCATCTCGTTGAGCGTTGCATCGACCTCGTCGATATCGCCGTCGGCTTCCATATAGGCCTGCAACAGATTGGTGAGATAGATAGGCACATATTTGTCGACCATGCTGAGGTTGAGATGGTTGACATTCTTCGATGCCTGCGAGCCCACGATGAGGCCACCCTCGCGCTCCACGAGGCTGCGATAGTATGGAATATAACGACCGTAGCGAAGTATCTCGCTTCGGAGTATCTCGCGACCTTTCTCGGCCAGATCGTCACGGCCGAGTTCGCGACCTACCTCGACGTAGAGCGAACCGATAGCCTGGCCATCCTGAATGCTGTACTTGGCCATGCTCACGGGGAGCTTGCTGTCCATAAGCTCGAGAATCTCGGCGGCCTTCTCCATGCGTTCAACCATGCGGGCCGAGTCGGCGGCAATTTCCTTGGCCTCGATGCCCTCGGTGTAGAGGCCGAGCGCGAGGTCATACAGAGCCGTACGGTGGGTGTTGACCATGCGGCGCACTGTCTCGTCGAGGTAGATTGTCTCACCCTCGGGCAGATTGTCGATGCCGCCCCAGCGGAACTTCTCGGTAACGTTGCGATACATCTTGTCGGTATCGACATTGGAGTGGTAGCGCGAGCTCTCCTGCGATACGGGTGTCACCTGGTAGGTGAGGCCGGTGTTGCGCAGGTAGTTGTTAAGGCCCAGGTAATAATCGTCGGGCACGGTCATAGCGAAGTAGACGGGACGGTTCCAGCCGTTGGCCGTACTCGTGGCTATCATGTCGAGCGACAGTACATTGCTCAGCGTAGCGTACGAGTTCTTCTCGGTGAGGTCGGCCAGAATCACGGTATCGGCCACAGCCTCCTCGGCGGGAGAAATCACGCCGGCCTCGACAGCCTTGTCGATGCTCGACGGTATCATAACCTTGGGATAGTTCATGACGCTGTAGCCGTCGAGCTGCGGATTCTTGTACAGGTCGTTGAGCGACGCGAACACGTCGACATATTTGTCCGACCCCGGCTCCTTGCCGAAGCTGCTTGCCTGGATGCGGTCATTGTAATAGTCGGCGGGCTCGGCCTGCATGGCTATGCCGTCGGCATTATATGTGGGAATACGCATCTGGTTGGCATACCAGTCGGTGGTGAGATACGAGAGGTTCACGACGCGCACGTCGGTGCGGTAACCCTCTACCTCCTGGTTGTACCACAACGGGAAGGTGTCGTTATCGCCGTTGGTGAATATGATTGCGTTCTCGTCGAGACTCGACAGGTAGTTTGCTCCGTAATCGCGTGTGGTGTAGCGTCCCGAGCGGTCGTGGTCGTCCCATGTCTGCGACACCATCTGCAGGGGCACCGCAAGGCCTATGATGCCGGCGATAGACGCCACGATGAGCGAGAGCTTGCCGCGATCCTCGCTGTCGGCATTCTTCTGTGACGTAAGCGACATGATCGTGCGCCACAGGGCAGCGACTCCCATGCCCACCCAGATGGCAAACGCGTAGAACGAGCCGGCGAAGGCATAGTCGCGTTCACGCACCTGCATAGGTGTCTGGTTGAGATACAGCACGATGGCGATACCTGTCATGAAGAACAAGAAGAACACCACCCAGAACTGCTCGATGCCATGCTTGCCACACATCGACTGCCACACCAGGCCTATGATACCCATGAGCAGCGGCAACATGTAGAACACGTTGTGACCGGGATTCTCCGAGCCCTGCTCGGGGGGCAGCAGCGACTGGTCGCCGAGGCGGGCGTTGTCGAGGGCCGGAATACCCGAAATCCAGTTGCCGCGGTTCAGTTCACCCTGACCCTGAAGGTCGTTCTGGCGGCCGGCGAAGTTCCACATGAAGTAACGCCAGTACATGTGGTTGAACTGGTAGTTGAGGAAGAACCGCAGGTTCTGTGCCTGGGTGGGCACCTGCAGGTCTATTTCATAGCCGTTGTAAGGCTTGCCGTTGCTGTCGACATACACAGCCGCCTTCACGGTCTCGAGGTCGTTGCGGCCTATGCCGGCCCAGTCCATGTAGGCCTCGGGATGGGTGGGAGCGGTGCTGTACATTCGGGGGAAGAGCATGTTGGGGGTATAGTGTACGGTAGGTGTTCCGGGGCGTGTCTCGTAACGGTCGGGATCGTCGGGATTCTTCTTGAGAGCCTTGACATAGGTCGAGGGTCCCTCTTCGATGAGATAGGCCGCGTTGCCGGCGTTGTCAACCTCGACCACACGCTGCGAGGCAAACGACTGTCCCATGAACAGCGGGCGGTCGCCATACTGCTCGCGGTTGAGATATGATGCGAGCGAGAACACATTGTCGGGGGCGTTCTGGTTCATGGGCGGATTGGCCTCGGCGCGTATGAGCAGCAGCGCATAGCTCGAGTAGCCGATGAAGATGACCAGAATGCTGAGTGCCGAGATAGCCAGGATGCGCATCGGCAGCTTGCTCACGACAAACATGTATATCGTAACACCCGTAAGCAGCAGGAACGGAATCCACAGCGAGTTGCCTATAAACAGTATTCCCGACAGCAGGACTGTGAGTATGAATGACAGGCGGGTAGCGGCAACGCGACCGGTGTATATGCTGTGCAGGCACCATATCATCACGCCAATGAACATGACGAAGTAGATGACCACACCCATGTTGAAGCTCATGCCCAGGACATTGACACAGAACAGCTCGAAGTAGCCGGCTATCTCGATGAAACCGGGAACGAGACCGTAAAGAATCAAAGCCACAATGATGGCCGACACTCCGAGAGCTATCAGCGAGCCCAAGGCTGTGGGGTTGGCAAACTTCTTGTAATATATCACAAGGACTATCGCCGGGATACAGAGCAGGTTGAGCAGGTGTACGGCAATCGATATGCCTATGACATAGGCGATAAGGATGAGATAGCGGTCGCTGTGGGCCTCGTTGGCACGATTCTCCCATTTGAGAATCAGCCAGAATACCAGCGCCGTACAGAACGACGAGAAGGCATATACCTCACCCTCCACGGCCGAGAACCAGAACGTGTCGCTCCACGTGTAGCACAGGGCGCCACACAGGCCCGAACCCATTATAGCAATCATCTTGGGCAGCGAGATGTGCTCCTCGCCATCCTTGACAAGGAGCCGGCGCGTGAGGTGGGTTATGGTCCAGAACAACAGCAGTATGGTGCCCGCGCTGAGCAGTGCCGACATACAGTTTACAGCCAGAGCCACCTGCGACGAGTCACCTCCCACGAAGTTGACACAGAAGCGGGCCGCGAGCATGAACACGGGGTTGCCCGGCGGGTGACCCACCTCGAGTTTTGAACCCTGAGCGATAAACTCGGGACAGTCCCAGAAACTCGCCGTCGGCTCGACGGTGACCAGATAAGTCACGGCAGCTATCAGAAAGCACAGCCAGCCAAGCGAGTTGTTGATGATGTTATAACGTTTCATTATTTTTCAATTACAGTTTCTTAATTTGCTTCTTCGCCTGCAAACTCCATCAGGTAGGCCTTGATGAAACCGTCGATATCGCCGTCCATCACGCCACCTACATCGCTGGTCTGGAACCCCGTGCGGTGATCCTTGACACGGCGGTCGTCAAAGACATAGCTTCGTATCTGCGAGCCCCACTCGATCTTCATCTTGCCGGCCTCGATCTTAGCCTGCTCCTCAAGACGATGCTGCATCTCCTTCTCATAGAGGATAGAGCGCAGGTGGCGCAGAGCGTTCTCCTTGTTCTTGGGCTGGTCGCGGGTCTCGGTATTCTCGATGAGAATCTCCTCCTTCTCGCCCGTATAGGGATCGGTGTACTGGTAGCGCAGACGCACACCCGACTCCACCTTGTTGACGTTCTGACCGCCGGCACCACCCGAGCGGAAAGTATCCCACGACATCAAGGCCGTCTCGACCTTCACCTCGATGGTATCATCGACAAGAGGCGTGACAAATACCGAGGCAAACGACGTCATGCGCTTGCCCTGAGCATTATACGGCGACACGCGCACCAGACGGTGCACACCGTTCTCGCTCTTCAGGTATCCATAGGCCATGTCGCCCTCGACCTCGATCGTACACGACTTGATACCGGCCTCGTCACCCTCCAGCAGGTTGGAAATCTTAGTCTTGTAACCGTGCTTCTCACAGTAGCGCAGATACATGCGCATGAGCATCGACGCCCAGTCCTGACTCTCCGTGCCGCCGGCACCCGAGTTGATCTTGAGCACCACGCCGAGTTTATCCTCCTCACGGCGCAACATGTTGCGCAGCTCCAGAGCCTCGATGCGCTCCACCGCACGGCGGTACAGATCCTCGACCTCATCCTCCGTCACGAGCTCCTCCTTGTAAAAGTCAAAGCTGAGCTGAAGCTCATCGACGAGAGTCTCGACCTCCTCAAAGCCCTCGATCCAGGCCTTCAGGTCCTTGATTTTTTTCATCTGAGCCTGAGCCTCCACGGGATGTTCCCAGAAATCAGGCACATGAGTGCGGCGTTCCTCCTCCTCTACTTCTATTTTCTTGCTATCGATGTCAAAGATACCTCCTCAACGCCAGCTTGCGTTCAAAAGTCTCTTTTAATTGTTCCTGTGTAATCATAATGATCTGATGCAGTAACTTGTTAATATTAAAATACATAATCAGCTGCAAGCCCCATCCCGCAGGCCAAGGCGCAGCTATCAACCAACAAAGATACAAATATTTGGCTCAACCTCAACCCTCAACGCCAATAAAAAAAGGTTAACAGCATCACTTGCGCAGAGT
>CANDNO010000015.1 GCA_947386115.1 uncultured Muribaculaceae bacterium | reverse complement strand
CGCGACCCCAACCTTGGCAAGGTTGTGCTCTACCAACTGAGCTATTTTCGCGTTTAATGTTCTCTCGTCGTTCGTTTGACAGTGCAAAGGTACGAACTATTTTTGAATCTGCAAGCGTTTTTGATACTTTTTTTGTGCAAAATTTTCGCGTTTTTATTAAAACGCCTGAAAGTCAAATCACTACATCGGGTCGACATCGTAATAAATTGTGACCCCTTTTAAGGCCGGATCTTGATAGAGGTCGTCATAAACTTTCTTGAGGAGGCTTTTGACATGTTTCATCGAGGCGTCGGTCTCGACTTTCAGCATGAGTTTTCGTATGTATAATGTATTGATGCGCTCCACGGCGGGTTTCTCCGGGCCATAGACGCGATTGCCGAATATGGCGCGCAGGCGGTTGGCATAGCCTGTGGCCACGCGTTGTATGGTCGCCTTATCGCGATGCTTCAGGTACACATATATAATACGTGTGAAAGGAGGGTAGAAGTATTGACGGCGTTGTTCCAGTTCTTCGCGGTAGAAAGCGGGGTAATCGTGGGCGGTGAGATGTGCGAAAAGTGGATTGGCGGGATCGGCTGTCTGTATGAGCACGCGTCCGGCGTTGTCCTTGCGTCGTCCGGCTCTTCCGGCCACCTGCTCGAGAGTGTTGTAGGCTCTTTCGGCTGCTCTGAAGTCGGGGAAGTTGACCAGCATGTCGGCGTTGAGAACGCCCACTACCGTCACTCCCTCGAAGTCCAGGCCTTTCGTGACCATCTGGGTGCCCACGAGTATGTCGCTCTTGTGGGCTGAGAAATCGGAGATTATATCCTCGTAGCTCGACTTGTTGCGGGTGGTGTCGAGGTCGAGGCGCGAAATGGTGCGGTCGGGGAATAGTTGTTCCACCTCGGTTTCAACGCGTTCCGTTCCGTAGCCTATGGTTTCGATAGCCGGTTCCTTGCATTGCGGACACACGCGGGGCAACTCGTAGCTGGTGCCGCAATAGTGGCACACGAGCTGGTTGATGTCGCGATGATAGGTCAACGCCACGTCACAGCGTGAGCAGCGGGGCGTCCATGCACACTGGCGGCAACGGGCCAGAGGCGAATAGCCGCGGCGTGGCTGGAAGAATATCACCTGATTGCCATTGTCGATCGCTTTGCGGGCTATGCTCACGGTATCGAGCGAGAATGTTCCCGACACGTTTTTCGATTTCCGTTCCCGCTGCATGTCAATGAGGCTTATCTCGGGCAGTGGGGCGTCGTTGTAGCGTTTCGTCAGGCTTACGAGTCCGAATTTTCCCTCGTTGGCCTTGTAGTAGGTCTCGATCGACGGTGTGGCCGACCCTAAAAGCGTCTTTGCGCCGTGCATCGATGCAAGCACTATAGCACAGTCGCGCGCGTTGTATCGTGGCGCCGGGTCAAACTGCTTGTAGCTCTGCTCGTGTTCCTCATCGACTATCACGAGGCCCAGCGAAGCGAAGGGTAGGAAAATCGACGAGCGTGCTCCGATAACCACACACGGGGCCGAGTCGCTGAGCAGGCGTTTCCATATATCTACACGCTCGTTGTCGGAGAACTTGGAGTGGTATATCACCACCTGCTGGCCGAATACTGCCTGCAGGCGCTTGGTGAGCTGGGTCGTGAGGGCTATCTCGGGAACGAGATACAACACCTGCTTGCCACGGCGCATCACGTCGGCTATAAGGTGCTGGTATATTTCGGTCTTGCCCGACGAGGTAACTCCGTGCAGCAGCGTTATATCATGGTCGATCCAACTGCGGTGAATCTCGTCGAGAGCCTGTGCCTGCGGCTCGTTGAGTTTGGGTAGCTCGATAGGCTTGGCGCCGTCGTAGGCAAAACGGTTTATCTCTTTCTTATATATATTGACGAGGCCTTTCTTGACGAGCGCAAGCAATATGGTTCCGGTGCATCCCGAGCGTCCGAGCAGGGCGGCTCGGGAAACTTCGGCTCTCGGTTCGCCCGGTCGCTGCAGGTGGCACATCTCTATGAGCGCGAGCAACAGCGTTTCCTGTTTCTTGGCGCCTTTCACTTGTTCGAAAGCGTCGGGGATTCCGTTACGGTCAAAGGTGGGCTCTACATAGTTCTCGCGCTTGGCGCGGTAGCGCTCTACGAGTTTCTCCGAGATTATGATGATGCCTCGCTCGATCATTGTGTTGACCACTGTCTGGATACCCTTTAGGCCGGTCTTGGTCGATATGGCGTCGACGGTCATAGCACCCTCGTGGTCGAGTGTCTGTGATATGATTGCCTCGCGTTCGGTAAGGGTTTCCCCCTCGGCAAGTTCAAAGTCGGGGTTGATTTCGACGAATGTTTCACTCTCAATCTTCAATCCGGCAGGCACTGCGGCCTTGTACACTTCGCCCGGAGCACAGAGGTAGTAATCGGCAATCCATTCCCACATTTTCAGCTGGGGATGTCTCACGATAGGGTGGTCGTCGAGCGCCAGGGCTATGTCGCGAATCTCGAATCCCTCGGGAGCACGTGGGGTGAGCGACTCCACGATGCCGGTGTAGAAACGCTTTTTGCCGAACGGTACAATCACGCGATGCCCCACGGCCACCCGGTCGGCGAGGTCGTATGGCACCCGATAGGTGAACGTGGCGTTCAGCGGCAGCGGCAACAGAACTTGTGCGTAGGTCTCAATCATACCTACAAAGATACGATTTTTCCTTCTCGTTGCCGACAGCCCTGGATAAAAATAAGTCAAAAAAGCATCCAAACCGTTCAATATAGTTAAGGCAGCAAAAACTGACCCAAAAAAGATTTGACCGATTACATCTTTATTATTAAATTTGCGGTAGTGTAAACAATACAAAATCTATAAATAAGTAACTCGCAAAAATTAGCTGCGAGTGTTTTTTGAGGTTTGTTAGAGTGATTTTTGTTTGAAGACGAAGGCGTGTAGCGAGCTACACAACTGAGGATGAGGGCAAAAAGCACCGAACAAAGCCAAAAAGCGCCGCAGTAGGCACGAGTTACTTGAAAATTGAATAATAAAAACTAATTTTTAAGAGTTACTTACTATAATTACTTTAAATCGAAGTTATGAAGACTAAGATCAACGAAGAATTCAAACAGCGCTTTGGTGCTGAGGGCACGATGTACGCATCGGCCGGTCGTATCAACCTCATCGGTGAGCACACCGACTATAACGGTGGCTTTGTGTTCCCCGGAGCTATCGACAAGGTTATCATGGCCGAGCTCAAGCCCAACGGCACCGACAAAGTGCGCGTATTCTCAATCGATATAAACGAATATGCCGAGTTTGGTCTTAACGAGGAGGATGCACCCTCACAGTCGTGGGCCCGTTACATCTTCGGCGTTTGCCGCGAGATCATCAAGCGTGGCGGTAAGGTGCAGGGTTTTGACGCTGTTTTTGCCGGTAATGTTCCCCTTGGCGCCGGCCTTTCTTCATCGGCTGCCCTCGAGAGCTGCTTCGCTTTCGCTCTGAACGATATGTTCAATAACAACAGCATTGACAAGTTTGAGCTTGCCAAGATAGGCCAGTCGACCGAGCATAACTACTGTGGTGTCAACTGTGGTATCATGGACCAGTTTGCATCGGTATTCGGTAAGAAAGGCCACCTGATGCGCCTCGACTGCCGTTCGCTCGAGTATGAGTATTATCCCTTCAATCCCGAGGGCTACAAACTCGTGCTTCTCGACTCGAAGGTTAAACACGAGCTCAAGGATTCTCCCTACAACAAGCGTCGCCAGTCGTGCGAGCGTGTAGCCGCCCGTCTCGGTATCGAGACTCTCCGCGACGCCACCATGGAGGACCTCGACAAGGTCAAGAGCGATATCACCGCCGAGGATTACCTGCGTGCACGCTTCGTGATCGGCGAGAAAGAGCGTGTGCTCGCAGTGTGCGATGCTCTTGTCAAGGGCGACTATGAGACCGTTGGCCGCAAGATGTACGAGACCCACGAGGGCCTGTCGAAAGACTATGAGGTTTCTTGCGTGGAGCTTGACTACCTCAACGATATCGCCAAAGAGTGTGGCGTTACCGGTTCGCGTATCATGGGCGGCGGTTTCGGCGGCTGCACTATCAACCTTGTCAAGAACGAGTTGTACGATAACTTCATCGCTACAGCCAAGGCCAAGTTCAACGAGAAATACGGTCACGAGCCCGTTGTAATCGACGTCGTTATCTCTGACGGTGCCCGCAAGTGCGAATAATTCATGCCTGTCAACGATATGGATATAAAGACTTCAAGTGTTATGTCGCCCAAAGGTGACATAACACTTTACACATTGACTAATGCCGCCGGTGCGTCGGTTACTCTGTCGAGCCTCGGTGCCGGAATCGTGTCAATAGTAGTTCCCGATAAGAAAGGTGTTCTGGCCGACGTGGTTCTCGGATATGCCAATGCTGCCGACTATCTGGGCGACGGTCCCTGCGCCGGCAAGGTGCCCGGACGTTTTGCCAACCGCATCGCCAACGGCCGTTTCGAACTTGACGGCGAGGAATATCACCTTGCCATCAACAATGGCCCCTGCGCGCTCCATGGTGGCCCCGAAGGTTTCCAGAATCAGATCTGGAACTCGGCCGTCACCCCCGACGGCGCTGTCGAGTTCAGCCTTGTTAGCCCCGATGGATATGAAGGTTACCCCGGTAATCTTACAGTAAAGGCCACCTATACATGGAACGATGCTTGTGAGCTCTCACTCACACTCGAGGCCGAGACCGATGCAAAGACTGTTGTGAACCTCACCAACCATGTGTATTTCAACCTCCAGGGTCACAACGCCGGTTCGATGACCGGTCACAAACTCTGGATCAAGGCTTCGCATTATCTGCCCACCGACGAAAATCAGGTTCCTATCGGCGAACTTGTTCCTGTGGCCGGTACCCCCATGGACTTTACCCGTCCTACCGCAATAGGCCGCAACATGTATGCTCCCTTCGAGGCTCTTAAGATTGGTAAGGGCTATGACCACTGCTGGGTGCTTGATGAATGCAACGGCGACCTGCAGCATGTAGCCACATTGAGCGATGGTGTGTCGGGCCGTAGTGTCGAGGTGTCGACAACCCAGCCTGGCATTCAGGTTTATGGTGGCAACTGGCTTGAGGGTTGCCCCGCCGGCAAGGATGGCGCTGTCTACCACGACTATTCGGCAGTTGCGCTCGAGTGTCAGGGATTCCCCGATGCTCCCAACAAGCCCGGTTTCCCCTCGGCAGTTCTTGAGCCCGGACAAAAATATAAGCACATAATCAAATTCACATTTAAGCAATAAGTAATAATGAAACCTACATTATTTGTATTAGCAGCTGGCATGGGCAGTCGTTACGGCGGTCTCAAACAGCTTGATCCCCTCGGCCCCAACGGCGAAACCATCATGGATTACTCTATCTACGATGCTGTTAAAAGCGGTTTCGGTAAGGTAGTATTCGTAATCCGCAAAGACTTCGAGCAGGATTTCCGCGAGAAGATTTTGTCAAAATATGAGGGTCATGTACCTGTTGAGGTTGTGTTCCAGTCGACCGACAAGCTCCCCGAGGGCTACACATGTCCCGCCGACCGCACCAAACCCTGGGGTACCAACCACGCCGTGCTCATGGGTAAGGACGTTATCAAAGAGCCCTTTGCAGTAATCAATGCCGACGACTTCTACGGCCGCGACGCCTTCGAGGTTATCGCCAAAGAGCTCCAGCGTCCCCGCGACCGCAAGGGCGACTACTGCATGGTAGGATTCCGTGTAGGCAACACCATGACCGAGAACGGTTCGGTTGCACGCGGCGTTTGCGAGACCAAGGATGGTCTTCTTACCTCGGTTGTAGAGCGCACTGCCATCAGCTATGACCCCGAGCACAATATCGTGTTCACCGACGAGAACGGCGTTGAGCAGCGTCTCGAGCCCAACACTCCCGTTTCGATGAACCTCTGGGGCTTCACTCCCGACTATTTCGACTACAGCGAGCGCGAGTTCCGTCATTTTCTCGACAAGGATATCAACACTCCCAAGGCCGAGTTCTTCATCCCCCTCTGTATTGATACCCTCATCAACAGCGGCGAGGCAACTGTTAAGGTGCTCGACACCACCAGCAAGTGGTTTGGCGTTACCTACGCAGCCGACCGCGACGGCGTTGTAGCCAAGTTTGCCGAGCTTCACGAGAACGGAACCTATCCCTCGAAGCTGTTCTGATTTTCACAGTGGCCCACACCGGCTGCTTCAACATTTTAATGGGTATGAGTGTTCTTCTATAGTAACACTAATACCCATTTATTATGTTTGAAGACTTAAAAGACAAAGCTTCCGATCTTCTCAACAACGATAACGTGAAGACAGTAGTAGAGAAAGCACAGGAATTTGCCAACACCGAGAAAGGCAAAGAAGTGATTGAGACAGTAAAGGAGAAAGCCACCGAGTTTATACAGGAAAAATTCTCCAAAAAGTAAAAGCCTGTTCCAAAAACCATTGAGCAGCAAGCCTTAACAACAGGGTGTACCCGCCGGTACACCCTGCCTTCTGTCGTCCCCCGTCCCCCGTCAAATCCACCCTCGACATCTACCTCCCCACGGTCAGCAGCCATCAACGAGGTGCAACGGCTCTACCGTTGAAGGAAGAGGTAGAGGCCGGCCGGACCCCACGAATGATCGTGGGGGGGTGGTCAAATGCAACGGCTCCGCCGTTGTGGCAGGCGGGAGGCCTGCGCATTTTGTTAACCGCGGGTGCTTGTCACCCGTGGAGGGGCGGTCCCACTATCTGCCCACGACCCAGGATGGGGTCGGACATCTCGGAAGTACAGTCCTTCCGGGACTGCGGCGTGAGCATCTTGCCTACCACGGGCGACGAGCGCCCGCGGTTAATCAGGTTCCAAGCCTCCGGCTTGACCGGGCTTTGGGCTCAAGGTACAAGATGGTGAGCCCGCGGAATACTTGGGCTTTTCTGTGCAACGGCTCCGCCGTTGTAGGATGTGGGGGATGAGGGCACTGGACCCCACGAATGATCGCGGGGGGGTCAAATGCAACGGCTCCGCCGTTGTAGCAGGCCGGAGGCCTGCGCATTTTGTTAACCGCGGGTGCTTGTCACCCGTGGAGGGGCGGTCTCACCATGTGTCTACGACCCAGGATGGGGTCGGACATCTCGGAAGTACAGTCCTTCCGGGACTGTGAGCGTGAGCATCTTGCCTGCCACGGGCGACGAGCGCCCGCGGTTAACAAAGTCCCAAGCCTCCGGCTTGACCGGGCTTCGTGCTCAAGGTACGAAGTGGTGAGCCCGCGGAATACTTGGGCTTTTGCGGCGCGGTTGCATAGGGGTAGAGGGCTACTCTTTTGTGGGGGTGGTTTCGCGGACTATCCAGACGCTGGCGGCGGCGATTAGGAGGAGGATGCCTGAGGTGACGAGCATCAGGGCTGTCTGGGTCACGCCGTTGGCGGCGAGGGGGAAGAGGGCGAGGATGCTTCCGCCGAGCAGTGCGGCTACTATCTGCGGAACGCAGATGGTGCAGTTGAAGAGTCCGAGGTAGGCTCCGATATTGCTGCCTTTCAGTGCGTTGGTGAGGATGGTGAATGGCATTGCAAGCATTGCTGCCCAGGCTATGCCCATGAGTCCGAACGACACGGTAAGCATCCACTGCGAGTTGAGGTACCAGCTTGATATAAAGCCTATTGCTCCAAGAACGAGGCTGACGGAATAGCCTAAACGGCGGTTGCGAAAACGTGGCAGAGCCATGGCCCAGAGCAGTGCTACGACACCCTGTATGGCGAGGTAAACGCCGTTCCAGTTACCAGCTTGCTGATACTCAAGGGATTGAGTGTTGAGGACTGTTGAATATTCAAGCTCGATGTTCTCTCCTGCAGTCGCGGGTAGAGAGGTGATTTCCTCGAGTTCATAGATGCCGTCGGCTTCATTGTGTTTGGCTATGTGTGCAAGTTCGAGGCGGCCCTCGGCAGGCACACGGCTAAGTGAGGTTACTGATGGCATTGGCTCGGTCAATTCAACCTCGCGGCCGTCGATCATGACTTTCAGACCGGCATCGGCGAGTATTTCGCCCGGGGCGGCCTTGGCAACGCCGTAGGTATAACGCAGCTGTCCGCCGTCGATAATGGTATCGCCGTCAAGCACTACGGTCGAGGGTGATACGAATTGGCCGTTAACGTTTACGCCGGCAATCGTGAGGGTGCCGTTCTCGATTATCATGTTGCCGTTGTGCAGCAGGTACTTGTCGATGTAGTGCTGGCCATTAATTGTTATGCCGGTGATTTTTTGTGTTGCGGGAGCGTCGAATGCGTGTCCGGCAATGGCATCGGTCGAGTAGGTCCACATATAAAGGAATGCAGCCCAGCAAAAGAACTGTACGAGACCTACGGTCCAGAATACTTTGGGCGCCTTGACGAGCAGTTTGAGCAGGTTGTCACGTTTTCCCGAAGGTACGTTTTCAACCTCGTTGTAGATAGCATACTCGCGCGGGGGCATTTCCTTGACTTTGACAAATGTGTAGATAACGCACAGTATAACGATGGCAGCGCACACGTAGAATGCCCATATAAGGTTCTGAGGTACAACTCCTTTGGGTGCGGTTGTGCTGAGGAACAGTCCGAGCAGTATCGGTGCGAGGTAACCCAGTACCGAGCCTGCATTACATAGCGCGCTCTGGATGGAGTAGGCCAGTCCTTTCTGTTTCTCGTTCACGACATCGCCCACAAGCATTTTGAAAGGTTGCATGGCCATGTTGAGTGAAGTGTCGAGCAGCATGAGCATGAACAGTCCGAAGAGTATTGCAGAGCTGAGCGTGAAGCCGAGGCTGCCGGCGTTGGGCAGGAAACACATCACGATAACGGCTATAAGCGCTCCGGCCAGCAGGTAGGGGAGACGACGGCCGAAACGGTTCCAAGTGCGGTCGCTCGATGTGCCTACGATGGGCTGTACGATCAGGCCCATCAGAGGAGGGAGAATCCAGAAGTAGCTGAGATCGTGAGGATCGGCTCCGATTGTAGAAAATATACGGCTCACTTGAGCGCTTTGTAGGGCATAGGCTGTCTGCACTCCGAAGAAACCGAAGCTCAGATTCCATAATTTCCAAAATGACAAGTCGGGTTTTTGCATGGCAGGTAAGGTTTTATACAAGCATTTTTTTATTTACACATTGAATTGAGCCATTCGATTTCGCGAGGCCACTGTGTGGGGTCGGGGGTTTCGAGAATGAGCGGGATGTTGTCCATACGCGGGTCGGCCATCAGTCGGGCGAAGAATTCTTCGCCGAGAGTGCCTTGGCCGATGAGCTCATGGCGGTCTACGCGGCTTCCACGGCCTTTTTTCGAGTCGTTGAGGTGCATTCCCGAGAGGTACTTGAATCCGACAACGCGGTCAAACTCGTTCCAGGCATCCTCATATCCCTGTGGCGATGCGAGATCATAACCGGCAGCAAAAGTGTGGCAGGTGTCGATACATACGCCAACGCGGCTCTTGTCTTCCACACGGTCGATGATGGCTGAAAGGTGCTCGAAGCTGTAGCCAAGGTTGGATCCCTGGCCGGCTGTGCTTTCGATTACTGCCTTTACGCCCTCGGTGACTTCGAGCGTCCTGTTGATAGAGTCGGCTATAAGTTCAAGGCAATCGTCAACCGGGATGGCGTTGAGGTGTGAACCGGGGTGGAAATTGAGCATCGTAAGGCCGAGCTGACTGCAACGGTTTATCTCGTCGAGAAATGCACGTCGCGACATCTCGAGCTTGGCGCTGTCGGGTGCTCCGAGGTTGATAAGGAAACTGTCATGAGGAAGAATCCTGTCGGGGGTGAATCCGTAGGTCTCGCAGTTGGCTTTGAAGCGCTCGGCCTCGGCCTCCTTGATAGCGGGTGAAGACCACCGTGAGGGGTTGCGCGTGAATAGTGCAAACGAGGTGGCTCCTATTTCGTGGGCGCGGCCGGGTGCTGTGCTTACTCCGCCCTCGACCGATACATGTGCTCCTATATATTTCATATTAAGTAACTCTTAAAAATTAGTTTACATTATTCAATTATTAAATAACTCGTGCCTACTGCGGCGCTTTTTGACTTTGTTCGGCGCTTTTTGCTTTCATCCTCAGTTGTGTAGCTCGCTACACGCCTTCGTCTTCAAACAAAAATTACTCTAACAAACCTCAAAAATCACTCGCAGCTAATTTTTGCGAGTTACTTATATTTTGTTTGTCTACAACAAAGTTAACTATAAGGGGCAATAGAATGTTATTTCGCATTTGTTAAAATGTGTTAAAGATAAATAATTGTCAAATTTACACGCATGAGCAATAGAGATGTAAAACTATAAATGATTATTTTTGTGAAAAATTTATAACACTCATGACATTATGAACCCGTTTAAACTTTATGGTCTGATAGGTTTCCCGCTGGGACACTCTTTTTCACAGCAGTATTTCAACACCAAGTTTGAGGCTGAGGGAATAAATGCCAAGTATCGCAATTTCGAGCTGCCCGACATAGGGGACTTGATGGAGCTGATAAGCGAGTATCCTGATCTGAGCGGACTGAATGTGACGATCCCTTACAAACAGGATGTCATACCATATATGGACGCGATGAACCCTGTAGCCAAGGAGGTGGGTGCGGTAAATGTCATAAAGTTTACCCGCAACGGCGACGACTTGAGTCTCACCGGTTACAATACCGATGTCATAGGATTTACCGACTCGATAAAGCCGTTGCTGACCGAAGGGCACAAGAAAGCGCTCGTGTTAGGGTCGGGCGGTGCCTCGCGCGCGGTAATGTATTCATTGAAGCAACTCGGGGTGGAGCCGGTGATAGTATCGCGCACAGCCCGCGATGGTGTGCTTACATATCAAGATCTCACTCCCGAGGTGATGTCGTCGCACACCGTAATAGTGAACACCACACCGTTGGGGATGTATCCCAATATCGACGAGTGTCCCGACATTCCTTACGACCTGCTCACACCCGAGCATCTTTGTTACGACCTGCTCTATAATCCCGACGAGACACTGTTCATGAAGCGCGCTGCCGAACATGGCGCCAAGACTAAGAACGGTCTCGAGATGCTGATGCTCCAGGCATTTGCATCGTGGGATATATGGAACTCGTAACCGATCACAGATGCGGCCGCCACTGAGCTACGTACCGCTGCTGCCTGTAATGTTCTCGATCATTGCGGGGATAGTGGTATCGCGCCGGCTCGGTGACGAGGTATTCATTGTTATTGCGCTACTGTTATGTTGCACGGTATCGGCGCTTTTGTTGAAGCGGCGTTATATAGCTGTGCTTTTTGCAACTGTGATTGTAGGGCTTGTGGCCGGAGAGGCAGATGCCTTCAAGGGGCGGGGAAATGTGCCTCATGAAGGTGTTCACAGAGGCTCGGGGCTTGTAAAGTCGGTAAGGGAAAGCGAGATGTCGCAGAGGTGTATTGTCTCGATGATAGGTGATTACGAGGGAAATTGCTATCTAACAGTGCCTGGATTTGAAGACGGTGTCGCTCCGGGTGATTACATTTCTTTTTCGGCGAGTTTCAAAGGGCTTGATTCGCCACGGGATGTAGACGGTGATACAGATTTATCGGACTTTTATTACCGTAATCATATTGTTTCGCGCGCTACGGTTTTGCATGATTCACTGGCGGTTACAGGCCGAAACGAAAGCCTGTTGTGGAAGATAAAACGGCTACGTGGAAAATTTATCGATGATATTACGCGCAGTGGTCTTAAGGAGTCGTCACAGGAATTCATTGCGGCAGTGCTGTTGGGTGATGACTCGCTTCTCGATTATGAGCGCAGGCCCGGTTTTGCCGCGGCCGGACTGGCGCATGTGCTGGCACTGAGCGGAATGCATGTCGCAATTATTGCCGGAATTCTTTCGTTTGTATTGTTCCCTCTGGCCTGGGCCGGCCATAGAAAGTGTCGTTGGATTATTGTGATATTGCTGTTGTGGTGGTATGCCTTGATGACGGGAATGTCGCCGTCGGTGACTCGTGCCGTGATTATGTTCTCGCTATTGCTTGTTGCTAAAATTATAGGTAGAGGGTATTCGTCGGCCAACGCCCTGTGTTTCGCGGCGATAGTGATTCTTGTTTTTTCACCCCGACAGCTTTTTGCGCCCGGGTTCCAGCTCTCATTTCTCGCGGTCTTTGCACTGATTGCCATTCCGGCTGCCTTGCCCGAGATATCGACCCGCAACCGCCTGTTGAGGATTGTTACGAGCTACCTTGTCTATACTCTCTCGGCAGTCATAGGCACGCTGCCGGCTGCGGTGTATTATTTTCATCAGTTCCCGGTATATTTTATTGCCGCAAACATCCCTTGTGCTATTGTCTTGCCGTTACTCTTGGCGGGAGCTCTCGTTGTCTTGGCATTACAGGCCGCTGGTATAGACTGGAGCTTACTCGATAACGCGGTGGATGCCTTATGCAATATAGTGATTACAACGGCCGACAAGACAGCCGGTCTACCGCACTCGACGGTCGACAATCTATACCTGCCGTGGTGGAGTGTCATCGCAGCCTATGCAGTGATTGTGTCGGTACTGATTCTGTTGTATTACAGGAAAAGGTGGATGATTTATGTTGCCGTGACTGCCATAGCGTTGTTTTTGGTATCAGTCAACGCAGGAGGTGATGAGGTCGACAAGCTATTTGTGGGGCGTAGTGCCGATGCTACCAATCTTATATATACGAAAGGGAATCAAGCCTTTATGTTGTCGTCGGTACCGCGACACCAGCTTGACGATGAGGCGCGATACGCTTCAAAACGTTATGATGAATTTTTAGGCCGGCGGGATATAGATTCGCTTGTGGTGTGTGACCGGGCCTGTGCGGGCCATAACGTGATGATTGAGTATGGCAAGCAAAGGATTGTGGTTGTGAACAGCAACGAGATACCGCGGGGCGTGTCGGCCGATTATCTTATCGTTTGCCGAGGCTTCAAGGCTGATATTGTGGGTCTTGCGACATCGGTAGAGTGTGATTCGATATTGTTAGGAAGTGATATCAATTCACGCCGTCGGCGGCGCTACTTCAATGAACTGCGTGAAACGGGCAGGGCGGTAAGAAGCCTGGAAGATGACTACGGTCTTGTGATAGAGAGCAGTCGATAACCGTGCTTGAAATACTCACGCTCGAAGTCGCCGGGCCTCATTATCGTGCCGTTGAACAGGACGATGTCAATGTCGAGAGGTACCAGGCCGGATGATTTATCGCTTTCTGTTCGTCCAGCTTTCCGTTCCAGTTCTTTGAAAAAAGCACGCAGAGTGTCATGATCCAACTCGGTCTCAATCACGGCTACAATGTTGAGGTAGGGGGCGGTGGGCTGATTGTCGACCGGGTCGATGTATGGCCGGGTAGACTCGACTATCTTCATATCAAGGTCGGCGACAGCGCGGTTTAAAATCGATTCTTTATCTGTAACGTTGCTGCCGAGGGAGATTATGGCACGGTTCATTGTTGTACTCCTTTCATTGATAATGATATGCGCCCGCGCTGTAGGTCAACGTCGATTACCTTGACACTGACGTGCTGACCGAGCTTGACTGCCTCGGAGGGATGTGATATGAAGCGATCGCTCAACTGAGAGAGGTGTACCAGTCCGCTTTGATGAATGCCGAGGTCGACAAACGCACCGAATGCAGTGATGTTGTTTACGATGCCCGGCAGAATCATTCCGGCATGAAGGTCGCTGATATCGTTGATGGTGTCGTCAAACTGCAGATTGGAGACCTCGCCGCGGGGATCACGTCCAGGGCGTGAAAGCTCGGACATAATATCGTTGAGAGTGGGCAATCCCACCGAGTCGTCGACATAGCGGTCGAGGCGAATGCTTTTGCGGGCGGCCTCAGATTTAATCAATTCAGTGACAGAGCAGCCGGCATCTTTAGCCATGCGCTCTACGAGACGGTAACGCTCGGGATGAACAGCGGTGTTGTCGAGAGGATTGGCCGACTCGGGCAGGCGCAGGAATCCGGCAGCCTGGGTGTAGACCTTATTGCCAAGACGGGGCACGTCGAGCAACTGGTCGCGCGACTTGAATGGGCCTACCGACATGCGGTAGTCGACAATAGCTATGGCGAGTTTGGGACCGATGCCCGAAACGTATGACAGCAGTTCGGGCGAGGCTGTATTGAGGTTGATGCCTACCGAGTTGACACAGCTCTCGACGGTGTGGTCGAGTGAAGCTTTCAGGGCGTTCTGGTCGACATCATGCTGATACTGCCCGACGCCTATCGACTTGGGATCGATTTTTACCAGTTCGGCCATGGGGTCGAGCAGACGGCGTGCAATAGATACGGCTCCGCGCACGGTGACATCATAGTCGGGGAACTCACGGCGTGCCACTTCCGATGCTGAGTAGACCGATGCTCCCGCCTCGTTCACGACATGGATAGAAGGCGAGTTGCCGCTCCAGTCGATGGCTTTGAGAAAGCGCTCGGTCTCTCTCGATGCCGTACCGTTGCCCACCGAGATGGCTTCGATGGCATAGCGGTCAACGAGTTGTCGGATTGTTCTTGCGGCTCCGGCGGTATCGTTGCGCGGGGCTGTGGGATAGATGACGTCGTGGTGCAGCAGGTTGCCCTGAGCATCGAGGCACACGACCTTGCAGCCCGTGCGAAAACCGGGGTCGATGCCCATGACACGTTTGTGGCCGAGAGGAGCGCCCATGAGCAGCTGGCGCAGATTGTCGGCGAAAATGTCGATGGCGGCCTTGTCGGCGCGTTCTTTGGCGGCCGATGCCGTCTCGTTTTCGATCGAAGGCTTGAGGAGTCGCTTGTAGCTGTCGGTAATGGCATTCTCGACAATTTCTTCGGCCTTGGGAGCAACGTTATTGAGGAAAATGCGGTCGAGGCGTTCGAAAGCCTTATCACGATCGACGTCGATAGAGACACGCACGATACCCTCCTTCTCGGCCCGTCGCATAGCGAGGTAACGGTGGGAGGGGCAGCGGCGCAGGTCGCTCGAATAGTTGTGATAGTCGCGGTAGAGGGTGTCATCCTCGTGGCCCTTGACGAGTGTAGCTGATATGGTAGCCGAGCGGTCGAACAGGTTGCGCATCTGGCGGCGTGCGGGCTCGCTCTCGCTCACCCACTCGGCGATGATGTCGCTTGCACCGGCGAGAGCCTCGTCGATATCGGTGACCTCGGCGTTGACAAATTTGCGCGCGACAATGTCGGGCGAAGATGTGAGGTTGCGGCTCATGAGCATGCGGGCGAGGGGCTCGAGACCGCGCTCGCGGGCGATGGTGGCGCGTGTGCGTCGTTTGGGCTTGTAGGGCAGGTAGATATCTTCGAGCTGAGACATTGTCGTTACCTCGTCGATGCGGCGGCGTAGCTCGTCGGTGAGTCGCCCGGCCTCGTCGATGGTGTTGATGACGGTCTCTTTTCTTTTTTCAAGTTCTTCGAGAGCATTGGCACGCTGTTGTATATTGAAAAGCTGTACCTCGTCGAGCGAGCCTGTGGCTTCTTTACGATAGCGGCTTATGAAAGGGATTGTGGCACCGTCGCCGAGCAGCTCGAGCGACTTGGTGACACCTTTTAACGGCAGCGCGAGTTCGGCTGCTATTATTTGGGCTATATTCATGATCAGAGTTGTTTTTTGGAGCGTAAAGTAATGAGGGTAATCTCGGGAGTCGCTCCAAGACGCATGGGCATACCCACGGTTCCCGCACCACGGTTTACTACAAGCGAGTGCCCCAAGGAATCGGTGTAGAGTCCCCATGGGGTAGAGTATCTCATCGATGATGGCGAGAGGCCGGCGATCTGAATCTGCATGGCGTGGGTGTGGCCCGAGAGAGTGAGGTCAATGTTCTGTGCGGGATTGTCCTTTATGTCGTGGGTCCAGTGGGCGGGGTTGTGGGACAGCAGTATTTTGGGGAGAGAATCGGAAGTGTCGGCATAGGCTTGGCCGAGGTCGCCGTAGGTGGCGAAAGGAGGCTCGCCGATGTTCTCAACTCCTATCACCGCTATGGAGTCGTTGCCACGGGTGATATACTCGGTCTCGTTGAGCAGCAGCCGGTGTCCAGTGAGCTTGTAGAGGTTGTGGAGATTGGTACGGTCGGCCAGGTGGGCATTTTCGTCGGGCCAGGAACGGTAGTCGCCATAGTCGTGATTGCCCATTACGGCGAAGACGCCGTCGGGGGCTTTGAGTCTCGAGAATGTCGATATCATGGGCGCGAACTCATCGGACTGACGGTTGACGATATCGCCTGTGAAGACGATGAGGTCGGGGTCGAGAGCGTTGATGTTGTCGACGAGTTTAGACAGGAACGTAGTGTCGGTTCCCCATGTGCCTACGTGCAAGTCGCTTATCTGGGCTATTTTATAGCCGTCGAACGACCGGGGCCACCGTGGACTCTCAAGCTCGACCGGGGTGACAGAGATGCGGTGGCGGTTGATGACCGCACCCCACCACATGGCACCGAAGAGAAGCAATGACAGCAGCGTGGCGGTAGCCGAGACTATTTTCCATCGTTTTTTGCCGAACAGGCGTGGCAGAAGTGACAGCCAGTCGACGAAGCAGAACAACAACTTGCACAGGAGCATCGACATGAAAACGAAAATAAGCCACATGTCGGTGACGAGCACGTCGTTGTCGCCGCTACGCCTCGGCAGGGCTATGGCCGTGAACAGGCAAGCATAACCGAGTGTCGCTGCGATGAGATGAACGCGGGTGAGGATTGTTTTGTACCGATGTGAACGATGCCTTATGACCTTGTATATATATAGGTCAACGAGCAAGCAAATCACTAAGCCTGCAATAGCGAGCAGGTGGTTGAAATTCATTATGCTTTTTCGGCTATGAGCTTATTGCGCAGCGGGTTGGCGTACATGCGATGTATCATGTCTTTCATGAACTCGCGCTCCTCGGCAGTGACATCGCCGACCTCGACTTTGTCGAGCTGGCGGTTGACGTAGGCATCGAATTTGCGAACATCCTCGTCGTTGTAACGGTCGGCAAAGGTGGCGGTGCCTTCAACGCGGTCGTGGGCAATGTAGTTGCAGGGGAACATGTAGTAGCCACGGTGAATCATGTTGTCGATAACGCCGGCTACGCGGTGGATGCACTCCTGGCGGTCGCTGTTGCAGTCGATCGCGGCGATGCTGTCGTTGATGCACTCGGCAACGGTGAAGACTACGCGGCCTTTGTAGCCGAGAATGCCGGTCTCCATGCTCTTGAGGTCGTCGCGCTCGCTCTTGTGGAAGTCGGGGTCGCGACGTTTGTTGAGATATTCGGATGCTTTAAGATAGTCGCAGGGATCGTACTCGTAGGAGATTGATACCGGGGTGATATTAAGCGACCTGATGTTGTCGACGGGAGTCTCGCCGGTGCCACCGAGCGTGAGCATCTTGATGAGGCTTTCCTGGGTGAGGTCATTGGAGTCTTTTGCACGGCCCTCACGCTGAGCAATCCATGTCGATTCGTGCTTGGTGTCGATGCAATAGTGCATGTATCCCGACAGTTGCTTGGCGGCTTCGAGAGCCTTGGTGAGTCGAAGATTGCGTTTTACGATAAAGCTCTTGTTGAGTTTTACGAGGTCTTCGATCCAGCTGTATATGAGGAGGTTGTTGCCGAGCGCAATCTCGCATGTGTGCTTATGGGCGCGCACGAGACAAAGATTGAGGAAAGAGGCATCGAGTACGATATCGCGGTGGTTGGTAATGTATGTTCGAGGGGTATCGACATCGAGTTTGTCAAAGCCAATGCCAGTGAGGCCGGCTGTGGTCTTCATCACGAGCATCTCGAGGAACGGCACCATGATGGAGCGCTGGAAATCGTGCTTGGTAGTGACCTTGAGCAACTCGCCTGAAAATTCAGGGTAGTCAACGTCGGGCATCACATATCTTACGGCATGTTCGAAACCGGGCTCTTTCACGAGTTCTCTCATCTTGTCCTCAAACTCGTGATCTTCGTACGGTGCTATATCTCTGTATTCTTGGGGTATCATTTCAGCTTAATCTGTTCAATAGTTAGGAACGTCGATACAAAATTATTGCTTTGCAAGAGAATTGTAAAATATTTTGCTTACAAAAACTCTTCGCTTTACTTATTTTAACCTATCTTTGTAGCATTCATTCGTGATTTTGCACACTGCGACGAGTCGTGTGCAATAAGCTATAGTTGTTTTATTTCATTATCGCGATTTAATGCCAATAATCCATATATCATCACTGTCCCAGCCGGGGCTGGAACACTATACTTTGTTAACTGAGACTCAGTTACGCAACCGTCTTGATCCTGACAACGGTATTTTCATAGCCGAGAGTCCCAAGGTTATCAAGGTAGCCATCGAGGCCGGTTACACGCCGCTGTCAATGCTTTGTGAGGAGCGTCATATCGGCGGGGATGCTGCGTTTGTAATCGAGCGGTTTCCTGACATACCGGTCTATACCGGCGACAGGGAGATGCTTGCGAGTCTTACGGGATATACACTGACCCGAGGGGTGTTGTGTGCGATGCGTCGCCGCCGGCTGCCGTCGGTCGAAGAGTTGTGTGAAGGAGCAAGACGTGTGGCTGTTATAGACGGAGTGGTGGATACGACCAATATCGGTGCGATATTTCGGTCGGCCGCGGCGATAGGAATTGAGGCGATATTGCTTACCCCGACGTCGTGTGACCCGCTTAACCGGCGCGCCGTGAGAGTGTCGATGGGCACGATTTTCCAGGTGCCGTGGACGTGGCTTGACCGCGAGGTGTGCGAGTTGAGCCGACTTGGACTCAAAACTGTTGCTATGGCTTTGAGTGACAACTCGGTGTCGATCGATGACGAGAATCTTTGTGCCGAGCCTCGACTTGCGATTGTGCTTGGTACCGAGGGGGACGGACTGGCCGACAATGTGATAGCAGGGTGTGACTATGTGGCTCGCATTCCGATGGCTCACGGTGTTGATTCGCTTAATGTTGCGGCCGCATCGGCAGTAGCGTTCTGGCAACTCAGAGCACGATAACTGTTTTTTTAATTGAACCGATTATCACCGGTAAATGTTATGTGTATGTTTACTAATGATTTTTGTTCAATTCTAAAACTATTGATTTATGGAGAAATATGTCTGCACAGTGTGCGACTGGGTTTATGACCCGGCTGTAGGTGATCCCGATCATGGCGTAGAGCCCGGAACCTCATTCAATGATCTTCCCGATGACTGGGTGTGCCCGGTATGTGGCGTAGGCAAGGAGAATTTCGAGCCTGTTGAATAGTAAGAGCCGGTCGAACCGGCTCTAAGGCCAGCGTAGTATTGCGGCGGAGCCGTTGCATCATACGATATTGAGACGTGATGCAATAGCTCCGCCGTTTTGTGTTTTTATTTGCCGGGGTAGAGGGGTAGGGCTTCCTGAGCCAGTTTCCATTGGGCGCGGGCACGAACGAGGTTGTGCTCGGGGTACTTGATCTTGTAGTAGGTGTCGCCGTTGAGATAGTCGGTGAGGAAGCGCACGGCCTGCATATAGGCAAAGCGGAAGAGGCCGTGGGGCAATATTTCGCGCTCAGTAGCGGTGAGGAATTGGCCGGCTGTCTCGAGATACCCGCGGGTGAAGGCGTCATATACCTCGGTGTTGATTTCGATTTTTGAGAGGTCGGGCTCATCTTCGGGCGCACGGTTGGCAGCAGTGCGCATGAAGTCGCCGTAGTCGCTGAGTATGTAGCCGGGCATAACGGTGTCGAGATCGATGACACACAGCACGTTGCCATCGAGGTCGAAGAGCATGTTGTTGACCTTGGTGTCGCAGTGGCACACGCGCAGAGGAAGTTTGCCCTCGCGGTGGAGGCGCTCGGCCGTGCACGCGAACTCTTTGAGCCCGAGCATATCATCAACGAGTGGCTTCACGCTGTCGAGGCGACCGGCGGTATCGGCTTTGATGGCGTCGTCAAACTGCCGTAGGCGGAACTCCATGTTGTGAAAGTTGCTGATGGTCTCGACGGGCAGCGGATTCATGTCGGCAAGCATCATCTCGAAGTCGCCGAATGCGCGTCCGGCAACCTCGGCATGCTCGGGGGTGACGCTCTCGTGTGTGACACTGTCGGGAATGTAGACCATAACGCGCCAGTAGTCGGTGCCGTCGTGGTAGTATGTTTTGCCCGAGTCCTTGGCGGGGATAAATCTGAGACAACGGCGGTCGATGTCGGTGATGCCGCGCTCGGAGAGCTTGGCGCGGATATGGGCTGTGACGCGGTCGATGTTGTCCTGGAGGGCATCGACGTCGGGGAAGACGTTTGTGTTGATGCGTTGCAGGACGTAGCGCGATGCTGAGGGCGTCGTTACAAGGTAGGTGCTGTTAATGAGGCCGTTGCCAAGGGGTTTTACCTCTGAGGCGATGTCGAGGTCGAATGCGTTAAGGATCTGTGGAATGTTATTCATGATAGGGAGATTGCCAGAATTGTTTATCGTCGGTTATTATAATACGTGCGCTGGTGAAGTTTGAGCCCACGGGTGTGAGGCCTATATGGTAGCCCTGCGTATGGTCGGATTTACCTTCGGGCTCGGACTGCTGGAGCGAGTTGGCGCTCATTATGTAGAGGTTTTTGGCCATATAGTTTTCGAGGTAGCCTTCTTTGGTATGGGGCAGTTCGTGGTTCCAGTTGGCGTCCTCGTTAAGAACAAGTGGCAGGTCGTGCTGCAGACGGTAGCGTACCTCGCCGGGGTGGAGCAAGAGGCCGTTCTCGTCGGTGACATAGGCGGCAAATGTCGGGTCGACCCACACCCATTTGTTGAGGCTGTCGGACCACGCGACACATATCACATGGCAGTCGCCGTCCTCGTCCCATGCCTTTGACTGGCAGGTGATGTAGCGGGCGGGGATGCCTTGGGTAAGGAGCGCCTCGGTGAGCATCATTGCCATGAAGCGACAGTTGACACCGCGTTGCTGCTCGCGGCACACCTGTGTGAGTTCGCGCAGGTTGAAATGGCAGTCGGGCCACGTAGAACCGCCGTCGTGACGTACCAGATCGTGTACCCAGTAAAGCAGGTTCTTGATGCGGGAAATGTCGTCGCCGTTGCCCGCGATGCTGTCGATGTTGAAGTGCAGGCGGGAGAGGGTGAGCAGGGAGTCGGTGGGCGGTGTGTAGGTGAACAGGCGCGCGGTGTCGGCTTCGCTACGCTCATAGGCGGGTGATTCTTTGAGAATCTGTAGCATTGATTTGCCTTCGTCGGGGTCGCGGTGTAATGTATAAATGGTGTCGATGGAGTCACAAAGTTCTTTGAGCCCGGCTTTATCGGCGAGGTTGCGTATATCGTCTTTATACCAGGTCGCAATCTTTTTTATCCAACCTTTTTTGTTCATAGACTCCATTTGCCAGCGGGCCAACTGCTTGATCTGGCCGACGTAAACAGGATTACCGGTTATGGAATCGACCGGGGTGGCGGGAGCGGCGATGGAATCGGATGTATTATAGACGGCTCCGTTGATTGTGATTGACTTAAGCTTGTCGCAGTCGGGATATTCGGTGAGATTGAGGTTGAGAACCAGTGCGTTAAACTCGACGTCGGTGAGTTCGGGGCAGTTGCGTGCAAATTCAAGTCCGCCGGTGCTGAATACCGGGCCGTTGAAGACAATGCGGCGCAGTTTGGGACAATTTCTCATCTGGTAGCCGTCGATGTGACCGACGAAGCCGTCGAATATTACTTCTTCGACGGTGTCGTTGTCGATGAACGACCCGCTGGGCACGTAGTCGCAACCTTGATAGGTGATTGTGGCCTGGTGGTGATTTTGAGCAACGGCGGCGGCAGGCATGATCGCCATCAATGTTGCTGCTGACAGGATAGTGGTGATTCTCATTTGAGTGAAGTTATTGTGAGTCAATTGATAGCAGGTGGAGCAGAATGCTGTTGTAGTCGAAACCGAGACGGCGGTAGTCGGCGTAACTGAGCTTGATATCGGGCGTGAATTCTTTTGCTTTGGGGTGGCCGGCGGGCAGGAATTCCTGCAAGGTGTTTGATACCGACCCTGTGAGGCCGCTATAGGGAAGCGTGAAAGGGGTGACTTCCATGTAGCAGTTGGGAGCCTGGGAGCTGGTTTCGCCTGCGACAACTGCACCCATCTTGCTGAGATAGAATGCATAGTGGAATGCAGCGCTGAATGTGCCGGCGTCGGTGACAACATATATCTCGCGGGGCGTGTAGAACGGTTTGCCGTCAAGTGATTGCAAAAAGTCTTTTATGGTGTCGTTGCAGAATGCCCGGCTGATGAATGCGGCTCGTTTTTCTTCGATAGGGCGGGTGTCGGATTGGTCGAACGGGAAAAGGTAGTCGCCTGTTTTAAGATCGCAGCCATTGGCCCGGTTGAAGCTCTCGATCGAGGTGTTGACTTTGTCAAGGTAGAGTTGCGATATGCGCCGGTACATGCGGGATGACATGTCGGTGACCAGATAGCTGTCGCCAAACATCATGTACAGCGTGGGGTGTACAATGGGTGTCCAGCCTCCTCCGTTGCCGCGCAGGTCGATGATGAGGCGTCTGAGGTCTCCGGCTTTCATGTCGGATAGCATATTCTTGAAAGTCTGAGACATAGACGGCAACCTGTTGATGGCTTCAAGGGTATCAGAAGGCATTTCGACGCCTGACATGCGGTAGTATTGCGACAGCTGGCCGTAGTAATCCCAGCCGTTAAGGTGCATGTATTCAAAATTCTCTCGTGACTGGACCGTCGACAGTCGGAATATCATCGTGGAATCGACAACCTTGTATTCCATCATTCCGTCGGGGAACATTCGGCTGACAGGAGTGCGGGCTTTCTCGGTTGCAGAGAACCGGGAATAGTGAATTGTTGCAGGACGGTAATCGATGCTGTCGCCTGATGGAGTTATGAGATTGAGGGTGACGGGTGCACGGCTGTCGCCTACGAGATCGCGGTATGTTTTTAGCGGTCGGAAGTAGTCGGCCAAAAAAGCATATCGGCCGGCCTTGTTTTCGCATGGCTGAGCGATGGCAACACGCCCGGCGATGCGGTCGATGGGGATGCCGTTGATGCCTTCAAGACGGCTTCCGAGGAGGTGTCGGGCAGTGGTGTCTATTGCGTTAATAATCAGGCTGTCGGCACCATACATGAATTTCACGAGCAATAGTGAGTCACAGTCGGGCGACTGTTGGGGTACCGGCGGTCGGTTTATAAAGGAATGTCCGTCCTGCAGCTGTGAAATGAATTGTGATGCTTTATTATAGAGGGTGTTAACGGTCAAGTTACTGTCGGATAGCAGCTCGTTGCGTATTTCCCGAGCATGCTTGTGGAATAGTACGCGGCCGCCGTGATTGGTGTATGGGTCGGGGTGGGTGTTTTCGATGATACTGATGAGCGTGTCGAAGTCGGAAATGATTGAATCGGCCGCACAGGGGCTTGATGCTGAAATGCGCAGGCATGTCAGCACGGCAACTGTGATCGTGAAAGCTCGTATAAGTTTCATCCCGGTTAGTTTGATATTATATAGACGTAGCAATGTCGCAAATCGTGACATCGAATCCAAGAAAAAAAGCAAGCGGATGATTTGCTGAAGTTGTGTTGCAAATCAGCCGCCTGATTATTTTTAGTGGATTTGTTTATGCCTGTGTGTAGAGGGCGAGCTCTTCGGGTTTGAACGAGGCGATAAACGAGCTGTGCTTGTTGACCTCGGCCTCGGCCATGTTGGCGTAAACCTGTGCGCTCTTTGTCATCGACTCGCTGTTGTAGCGGCTTGCATCGGTGGCGAGCAGGTAGGCCATCACGAGGTTACCGGCCATCTCGACAAGTCGGCGTGCCATGAAGTCGGTGTAGGCGGCGTCGTTGACTGCCTGTACTGCATCGATAGCAGCCTGGTACTTCTCGGCGAGAGCTGCAAGACGCTCCTTGACGGGGGCAAGAGCCTCGCTGAAAGGCATAGCTGCATAGATGTCCATGAGGGCCTTGTAGGTGCCGGTGGTGACGTGGCGAATGGCTGCCACAACCTGCAGCTGGGTGGTACCCTCGTAGATAGATGTGATGCGTGCATCGCGGTAAACGCGCTCGCAGGCGTAGTCTTTCATGAAGCCTGAGCCACCGTGAACCTGGATGCAGTCGTAGGCATTCTGGTTGCAGTACTCTGAGCTGAGACCCTTGGCAAGGGGAGTGCAGGCGTCGGCATACTTGCGGTAAACCTTGAGCTCGGCTTTCTCCTCGGGTGTGAGTTTGCGCTCTTTCTCGACATCCTCGTAGGCTTTGTAGAGGTCTACGTAGCGTGCTGTCTCGTAGAGGAGGCAGCGAGAAGCGTCGAGTTTGGCTTTCATTACAGAGAGCATCTCGTAGACTGCGGGGAACTCGATGATGGGCTTGCCGAACTGCTGGCGCTCGCGGGCATACTGGAGAGCCTCGCGATAGGCGATCTCGCTGACGCCAACCGACTGGGCGGCGATGCCGAGGCGGGCGCCGTTCATGAGGGCCATAACGTATTTGATAAGACCCATGCGACGTGAGCCGCAGAGCTCGGCCTTGGCGTTTTTGTAAACGAGCTCACATGTGGGTGAACCCTTGATGCCCATCTTGTTCTCGATGCGGCGAACGGTTACACCGCCGTCGCGCTTGTCGTAGATGAACATTGACAGGCCGCGGCCGTCCTTGGTGCCGTCCTCGGAGCGGGCGAGCACGAGGTGAATGTCGCTGTCACCGTTGGTGATGAAGCGCTTAACGCCGTTAAGACGCCATGTGCCGTCGGGCTGCTCGGTTGCCTTGAGCATAACCGACTGGAGGTCGGAGCCTGCATCGGGCTCGGTGAGGTCCATCGACATGGTCTCGCCCTGGCACACGCGGGTGATGTATTTCTGTTTCTGCTCTTCGCTGCCAAACTCATAGATGGTCTCGGCGCAGTCCTGCAGTCCCCAGAGGTTTTCGAAACCTGTATCGGCGCGGCTTACGATGTCGGCTGCCATGATATAGGGGGTGATGGGGAAGTTGAGGCCACCGAGGCGGCGGGGCATTGCCATGCCCATGAGGCCGGCCTTGCGGCAGAGGTCGAGGTTCTCGACTGTGCCATCGGCATAGTGAGCATGGCCGTCAGAGCAAGAAGCACCCTGATGGTCAACGCCCTCGGCGTTTTCTGCAATCTTGCCGCCGCAGATGTCGCCTACGATTTCAAGAACCTTGTCGTAGTTGTCCATTGCATCGGCAAAGTCAACCGGAGCGTAGTCAAATTTATCAGCGTCGGTGTAGTCGCGCTCTTTGAGAGCGACGATTTTCTCCATCAAGGGATGCGAGAGGTGGTGACGCAAGTCGGGGTTGTCGGTATAAAAATTAGCCATTGCCGTATATTCTTACTTGGAGTTTTTCTTATAATATTTAATGAGCTTGGGCACGATATCTTCCATGTTGCCGGTGATAACATAGTCGGCGATGGTGTTGATGGGTGCGTTGGGATCATTGTTGATAGAGATGATGATCGAGCTGTCCTGCATGCCGGCGATGTGCTGGATCTGGCCTGAGATACCGCAGGCGATGTACAGTTTGGGGCGAACGGTAACACCGGTCTGGCCGATCTGACGCTCGTGCTCGATAAAGCCTGCGTCGACGGCGGCACGCGATGCGCCTACCTCACCGCCAAGAACCTTGGCGAGGTCGAAGAGCAGGTCGAAATTCTCCTTGCTGCCTACGCCATAGCCGCCGGCTACGATGATGGGTGAGTTCTTGATGTTTACTTTCGACTTCTCGATCTGGCGGTCGATGATCTCTACTACAAAGTCGGTGTCGCTAACGTAGTCTTTAGCCTCGAGGTTGATTACCTGGCCCTGGTGGTTGGCGTCGTAGACTTCTTTCTTCATCACGCCCTCACGTACGGTTGCCATCTGGGGACGGCAGTCGGGGTTAACGATGGTGGCTACGATGTTACCGCCGAATGCGGGACGAATCTGGTAGAGGAGGTCGGTGTACTCTTTGCCGGTCTTGGGGTCTTTGTGGGGACCGATCTCAAGCGCGGTACAGTCGGCGGTAAGACCGCTGTGCAGGCACGATGAAACGCGGGGACCGAGGTCACGGCCGATGCAGGTGGCGCCCATCAGGCAGATCTGGGGTTTGATCTCCTTGAAAAGGTTGATGAGAACGGCTGCGTGGGGGTTGGATGTATAGGGATAGAGGCGAGAGTCCTCGACTTTGTAGAGGGTGTCTACGCCGTAGGGGAATACCTGTTCCTCAACGCCGTTGAGTTTGTCGCCTATCACGATTGCCTGGAGTTCAACGCCAAGCTTGGTGGCGAGCTGGCGGCCCTTGGTGAGGAGCTCGAGGCTCACGTCAGCAATCTTGCCGTCTTCGATCTCGCAGTATACTATCAAATTATTCTGTGACATGATCTTAATGATTTACCGTCCATTAACCACCGATGGTGTGGTTGGCGATGAGTTCGACAATGAGGTTCTCGATTTCCTGGTCGTTGTTGTCGAGTCGGCGGCTCTCCTTGGCGGTGAACACTACGTTCTCGATAGCTTTAACCTTTGTGGGCGAGCCGGGCAGACCGATCTGCTCGGGGTCGGCCTCAACGTAGGCTGCGCTCCACTCGTCGATGTTGAGGTAGGGGTGGGCGTCGACAAATGCCTTGAGGTTGTCGTCAAGATGTGCTTTCTCGCTGGTCGATACGGCACGTTTGTACTTCATCAGTCGCTGAGCGTTGCGGGGACGGCAGTCGGGAGCCGAACCGTTTACGGTAACGACGCAGGGGAGGGGAGCCTTCACGGTCTCAACACCATGCTCGAGGCGACGCTTGACGATAACCTTGCCGTCTTCGATACCAAGGATATCCTCGGCATATGTAACCTGGGGGAGGTGGAGTTTCTCGGCGATCTGGGGACCTACCTGAGCGGTGTCGCCGTCGATAGCCTGGCGACCGCCAAGGATGATGTCGTATTTACCAAACTTTTTAACTGCCTGTGCCAGCGAGTAGGATGTAGCCAGAGTGTCGGCACCACCAAGCACGCGGTCGGTGAGAACGATGCCGCCGTCGGCGCCGCGATACATAGCTTCGCGGATTACTTCGGCTGCGCGGGGCAGACCCATTGTAAGCATAGTAACAGTTGACCCGGGGTTGGCGTCCTTGAGACGCAGCGCCTGCTCGAGAGCGTTGAGATCCTCGGGGTTGAAGATGGCCGGCAGAGCCGCACGATTGATTGTGCCATCCTCTTTCATTGCATCTTTACCCACATTGCGGGTGTCGGGCACCTGCTTGGCGAGTACAATGATGTTCAGACTCATATTATTAGTATTTTTAATTAATATAAATGCACAAAGCAAAATTTTGTGCAAAAATACGAATTATTTTGATAAATCGACAGCTTTTTGCTGTTATTAATATATGTGTGTCACAAATTTCTGATGTATAACAGGTTATAAATGTTAATAAGTGTCATCGAAGTAGCGTTCGATAACTTGCCCGGACTGTTAATATTTGCTTCCTGGAAATAATGACCAATTATTGTGACAAATATATTGTCTTAAAATCAATCGTTATTGTTACCTTTGTAGTCGATTTTCAATTGCAAAACAATATGCTATTAATAAATTCAATATCACAGTTCGGACGTTACTGCCTGTTTATGAGGCGAGTCTTTACGATTCCCGACCGCTGGCGCGTCTTCCTGCAGCGTACGCTACAGGAGGTTTCCAAGCTTGGCGTCGATTCTATACCGCTCGTGGTAATCGTCTCGCTGTTCATTGGCGCTGTGATAACCATTCAGATGCAGCTGAATATTTCGTCGCCGCTTATACCGGCTTATTCGGTGGGACTTGCCACGCGCGATATTGTGCTGCTTGAGTTTTCCAATTCGATTCTTTGTCTTATTCTCGCCGGTAAAGTCGGTTCGAATATAGCATCGGAAATTGGTACGATGCGCGTGACCGAACAGATTGACGCCCTTGACATAATGGGTGTCAACTCGTCAAACTTCCTTGTATTGCCTAAGGTTGTGGCTTTTGTGTTATTTATGCCCGTCCTGGTGTTGCTGTGTATGGGCACGGCTTTCCTTGGCGGTCTCGCGGTGGCGTGGGCTACCGACCTGATCAGTGTAACGAAGTATGTCTACGGTTTGCAGGCATTCTTCCAGGAATGGTATGTATGGTATGCGCTCATCAAGTCGCTCGTGTTTGCTTATATCATTGCTACGGTCGCTTCGTTCTTTGGCTATTACGTCAAGGGAGGCGCTCTAGAGGTGGGCAAGGCCAGTACCAATGCAGTCGTGTCGAGCAGTATTCTTATATTGCTGTTTGATGTAATCTTAACTAAACTGCTGCTACAATGATCGAAGTCAAGAACCTTACAAAATCGTTTGACGGCAAGACGATACTTCATGACGTCAGCGCGACATTCTACACCGGCAAGACTAATCTGATTATCGGTCAGAGCGGTTCGGGTAAAACTGTGTTGATGAAGAGTATAGTAGGTCTCGTAAGACCCGAGCAGGGTGAGATACTGTATGACGGCCGTGATTACCTGAAGATGAACGCCGAGCAGGTCAAGGCTATACGTAAAGAGATAGGTATGCTCTTCCAGGGTTCGGCCCTTTTTGATTCAGAGACGGTGCTTGGCAATGTGATGTTTCCGCTTGTGATGTTTTCGGATATGAGCCATGAAGAGCAGCTCGAACGAGCCAATTTCTGTCTCAGCCGCGTGAATCTTACCGGAGCCGAAAACAAGTATCCGTCGGAGATATCAGGCGGTATGCAGAAGCGCGTCGCCATTGCTCGTGCCATTGCGCTTAATCCGCGCTATCTGTTCTGCGACGAGCCCAACTCGGGCCTTGATCCCAAGACTTCGATTGTAATCGACGAGTTGCTGAGCGACATCACCCATGAGTATAATATCACCACCATAATAAATACTCATGATATGAACTCGGTGCTCGGTATCGGCGAGAATATTATCTTCATCGAGAAAGGTCACCGAGCCTGGGTAGGCGATAAGAACAGAATATTCAAGACATCCAACGAAGCTCTCAACGACTTTGTGTTTGCAACGCGCCTGTTCCAGGAAGTCAAAGACTATATCGTAAATCACGGAGAGTAACGCAAAGTGCAGGTAGGTAGACTGTTAATCAGCGCGGCGATAAAAAGTTGTTGAAAAATTTGCACAGTTGAAAGGAAACCCCTATCTTTGCAGACGTAAAACCAAGAGGGCTTTACAAAAATCATACAAAAGGAGAGATGGCAGAGTGGTCGATTGCGGCGGTCTTGAAAACCGTTGAGGGTCACACCTCCGGGGGTTCGAATCCCTCTCTCTCCGCCAAGCATTTAAGCAACCGTCTGATTATCAGCGATAATCAGACGGTTATCTTTTTATGCTATCGTCAAAAATAGACACGATTTCGCCATTATTTCATCACAAACGCACTGCACTTTCAGAAAAAAGCAGTATCTTTGTGACGAAACCGTTTATTAAACGAAATGATTCAAAATGACAATGGCATAATAAGGGCTGACCGGGACAATAATCCTGAGTATCGAAAGATACTGGCCGCGGTAAGGGAGGGCGAACTTGTGCGTCTTCGTAATGGTCTGTATGCAGATCCCGATGCCCTTACCGGAAGTATAGTTGATCTGAACTTGATTGTTCCGGGGGGTATTCTTTGTCTTTATTCCGCATGGTCACATTATAACCTCACTACGCAGATTCCCGATGCCTTCTACATGGCTATTGCCAGAAGTCGTAAAATCAACCTGCCTGCGTTTCCTGACATAAAGCTTGTGTTCCAGCGAAGTGAATTGCTGGAAATTGGCAAAACCGAGGTCGAGGAAGAGGGAATAAGATTGCTTATTACGGATATGGAGAGGTCGGTTTGTGACGCTGTGAAATACCGCAACAAAATCGGCATTGACGTAATGACCGAGATTATTGACAATTATCTGCGCCGATCGGACAGAAATCTCTCAAGACTGACCGAATATGCTAAAAAACTGAGGGTATTTTCCACGCTTCATCAAATACTACAAGTAAAACTATGACAGATTCAGACAAAGCAAAGTCTATAAAGGCCCGCCTCCTGAACATGGCGGACGGCGACAACAAGAAATACCAGCAACTCGTAGTGAGATTTCTCCACGAAAGATTGCTGTACCGTCTTTCAAAGAGTGAGTATCGGGAAAGATTCATTCTCAAAGGAGGCGCTTTGCTCTACGCCTTTGAGGAGTTCGTGCCGCGTCCGACGTTGGATATGGATTTTATGGGGAGACACATAGACAATGATAAGGAGAGTATTCTGAAGTCTTTCAGGGAGATTGCAGCAATGTCCTATCCGGAAGACGGAATCACGTTTCTGCCGCGGACCATTACAGCTGAGAACATCACTGTTGAAAAGAAATACCCCGGAGTGAGAATAAGCATGGGCGCCAATATTGGTACTTACAGACAGAATCTGACGCTTGATGTAGGATTCGGAGATGTAATAATTCCAAGACCTATGGAGTTGGAATATCCTACTGTATTTGAAACTATGGAAGAGCCGGCTATTATGGCATATTCACTGGAAACAGTCGTTGCAGAGAAATTCCAGACCATGATAGACAGAGGTCGGTTTAACAGCCGGATGAAAGACTATTTTGACCTTTATCGCATATTATCCGTACATAGTTTTGAAGATACTGTTCTATTAGAGGCTATAGCTGCCACATTCCGCAACCGTGGAACTCAATATGTCGGGCAGCATGATTTTTTCAGCGATGACTTTGGAAATGACAAGATGCTCAAGCTACAATGGAATAACTACATTCGTAAAATGAAACTTGATCTTCCGCCATTTATGGAGGTCCATAAATCAATAGTAAATCATCTCCAGCCTTTCTGGGAACAACTGAAAAAAGCATAAGGCAGATATGTAATACAGCCCCATTAAGGCGAAGTCTATGCCAATGCAGTGAGGTACGAGCAAATCGGCATAGTCTTCGACAGGTGGCTGCTGATAAGCGGTAAGTGACCGGGCGGCCGTAAAATCCATATTTGGCAACGAAGGAAAAGAACACGGAGGAACAGCAATAAGTCTCAGAGGTGACATCAGCGCAGCCGTTGCCAAACCTCGGAGGCGTTGCCGGTTCTCGGTGTTCCGCAGTTGCCCATAGGCGGGAGGTGGTCGAAAGATGTCAGTGCGCGCACCGTCATCTTTCGACGGCTCACCGCCGCCAACAATGAAGATCGCCCAGCCTCTTGCTGTTTTCTTACGAATATAACCTAAAGGGTATAGTTGTGATAGCTGCAAAATATTTTATACCCTTTATGGTATAGATTTGGATGAATTCATTATCTTTGCACCCAAAAGGGTATATTTGTATGACTCAGTTAGCAAAATATGTAAAGGAGATGCGCAAGCAGTTCGGGCTTACGCAAGTTGATCTGTCTCAGAAATCCGGGGTGGGATTGCGTTTTGTACGTGAGCTTGAGCAGGGGAAGGAAACTCTACGTCTCGATAAGGTAAATCAGGTGCTGGCGCTCTTTGGGGCTGCAATGCAACCAGGGAAAATATCTGAATCATGAAACAGGCAAATGTTTATGTAGGCAATAACCTTGCCGGCGTTCTGGCGGAGGATGATCTGGGCTATGAGTTCAGATATGATTCCGATTATCTGAAATCGGAAGGTGCCGAAGCTGTAAGTCTGACGCTGCCTTTGTCGGTAAAGCCATACCGTGACAAAGTGTTGTTTCCGTTCTTCGATGGTCTTATACCGGAAGGATGGTTGCTCGACATTGCAGAACAGAGTTGGAAAATATCTGCACGCGATAGATTCTCTTTGCTCCTTGCCTGCTGCAAGGATTGCATCGGCAATGTAAGTGTGATACCGGCAAATGGAAAGGAGGACGCTGATGAATAAGTGTCTATATTGCTATAAGCCCCTTGCTGATGGCGAGGTGGATTACCACAAGCCTTGCGCCCGCAAGATATTTGAATCGGCAACGGTGCCGTTGCTGCCGTACACCAGAGCCAACATCAAGGAACTGGCTCGCGAGATTGTGACAGCAAGTACCACCGTGACCGGAGTACAGGCAAAACTCTCTCTCGATATTGCGAGGGGTCATGCAGGAGAGCCGCAACGCTTCACAATCGTTGGATTGTGGGGCCGGTTTATACTCAAACCGCAGACCGACCGCTTTGCCAATCTACCCGAAAACGAGGACCTGACAATGCACTTGGCTGAGGCCGCCGGTATAAAGACGGTGCCTCATTCGCTGATACGTTTCGCCGACGGCGAGCTGTGCTACATAACCCGTCGTGTTGACCGCACAAAGAAAGGCGAGAAGATTGCCATGGAAGATATGTGCCAGTTGTCGGAACGACTCACTGAGGACAAATACAAAGGCTCGTATGAACGCATAGCCAAACTGATAAGGCAATACTCGGCGGCTCCGCTTTTAGATGTGGTCAATTTCTGGGAAATAGTACTGTTCTCATGGCTGACCGGCAATGCCGATATGCACTTGAAGAACTTCTCGCTGTTCAGACCTGCTGACAATTATATGCTGACTCCGGCGTATGATCTGTTATCGACTTCGATAGTGATGCCGGAAGATGATGAAGAATTGGCACTGACTCTGAACGGAAAGAAAAAGCGTATAAAGAGAAGTGACTTCGAGACGGCAATGCGCGACAGCGGCATGGATGAAAAGGCGATCACAAACCTCTTTAACAAGTTCTCCAAAGCCATTCCGAAATGGTACGGTTTAATCGAAGAATCTTTCCTTCCTGATGAGATGAAACTGGCATATCGTGCACAAATAGACTCGATGTCGAGTCGTCTGTAAGGCTCTTGAAAATGGGTGAGCCTCTTCAGTGTCAGAGACTCACCCATTATTAGATGCAAGCAGCGTGTTAATATACTGCCTCTTTTTAATTTACTGCTACTTTCTTAACGTTGTTGCCTACCTTTACTATATAAATGTTGGGATTCACGTTTAGCATTATGCTTCCATAGCCGCTGTGCACGTTGGCGCCCTGCAGATTATGTATCGTCACGAAATCACTGTCGGCGGCTGTGATACTGATGAATCCGCCACCGGTGGTAACGGTGAAATCAGTTGGGTCGGCAATGATTCCTTCCACGCCCGCCCCATGGTCGGCCTTGAATATGGAATCGATATCGCTGAAATCGCTTTCGTATACATCGAAGAAACGCCACCAGCAGTTATCGGCATTTTCGTATTTTGAGCGTGCTCCCGCGGGCACATAGAGTATCACTCCATCATAGAGGGAGAAAGCATCGTCGGGGGCTGTGGGAGGTGTCGTAGTCATTGAGTAGACATTATTCAGATAATAAGGGCCATTGAAGGCTTTGCTTCCAATACGTTCTACATTCAGGCACAGGTCGGTAAGATAATCGCAACCATTAAAACTGCCGGTTCCAATCGCGGCTGCGTTGATGCGCACGGTCTTTAAGTTTCTTGCGTTACGGAATGCATAGGCCGATACTTCATCTCCCGGCATATCAAGCACGAGATGCTCAACGGGCTTCTCCGACCCTACCATGCGGAATGAACCTGCGAAATATATAGGATTCTGTGTCTCATTCTCAAACTGCATTCTGCTCCACAAATTGATGTCGTCGAGAATTACAGACTTGAGTTCAGAGCACTTAAAGGCGTAATCTCCAATATGAGTGACTGATGAAGGTATTGCAATTTCAGTAAGGCGGCAGTTATAAAAGGCATATTTGCCGATATATTCTACTGTATTTGGAATATTGATCGAAGATACTTCTTCAACATCATAGAATGCGTAGTCCGGAATCCGGGTCAGGTCCATGGGCCAGTTAATATTAGAGTAAGCAAAGGGCTCGGAACCGATATAAATCCTCGCATCATTGCCGTATGTGCATCTGCATTTTTCTGATTGATACGTCAACTTAAGGAAGTCTTTTTCCGACGGGAAGATGATTCTCTGCAGACCGGTGCAGCCCACAAAAACTTCGTCGCCGATAGATTCAAGCGATGCAGGCATATTGACTGATACCAACGACGCGTAATTTACGAAGGCATTCGAATTGATATGTTTAGTGCCTTCCGGAATTGTCAGGCGACGTATGGTCTCACCATTGACAAGGAGATTCTTTGCGTGATATATAGGATTGGAATACTGATTGCCAAAAGATATCTTAAGCCAGTTTTCGATGGAAGGTGTGTTGACTTTAGTAAGACTGTTGCAGCCGTAGAAGGCGGAATTGGGAATCGATTTTACAGTTTCGCCTATGAAGATTTCTTCAATCGGAGACTCAGATAACCACATCGATCCAATCGAACAATTCTCGGCATTATAGTTAACTTTCTTTAGGTTGCTGCATTTTGAGAAGGCGCCTTTGCCGATAGAAGTCACTGAACCGGGAATTGTCACTTCCGGCAGGCTGTTACATTCAGAGAAAGCATAATCGGGAATTGATTTTACCGTCTCTCCGATGATTACTTCTTCTATTGGCGATTCGGATAGCCATGGTCCTTCACCGGAACAATTCTCGGCATTAAAGTAAAATTTCTTTAGATTGCTGCATTTAGAGAAAGCACCTTTACCGAGATTGGTTACTAAATTGTGTATAGTCACTTCTGTCAGACTGTTGCATTTCTCAAAGGCTCCTTCCCCAATAGAAGTCACGGAGTTGGGGATTGGCGCTTTTATAAGGCTTACGCAATCTCTGAAGGTACCATATTCTATAGAAGTCACGGAGTTGGGGATTGTTACTTCTGTCAGAGCGCTGCAGTGAAAGAATGCATGACTCCCAATAGAAGTCACCGAATTTGGAATTGTTACTTCTGTCAGGCTTTCACACTCCTGGAATGCGTTAGAGCCAATAGATGTCACAGAGTTGGGTATTGTTACTTCTGTCAGGCTTTCACAAACCCGGAATGCGTCAGAGCCAATAGATGTCACAGAGTTGGGTATTGTTATCGTTTTCAGGCTTGTGCAGTAGGCGAAGGCTAATTCCTCAATAGTGGTCACTGAATTAGGAATTTCAATTGGAGCCAGACTGCTGCATCCCAAGAAGGCCCTACTACCAATATAAGTCACAGAATTGGGGATTGTCGCTTCTGTCAGATTTTCACATAATGCGAAAGCGTCAACACCAATAGAAGTCACGGAGTTAGGGATTGTCACTTCCCTCAGACTTTTGCACGCCTGGAATGCGTGAGAACTAATAGAAGTCACGGAGTTGGGGATTATCACATTAGTAAGGTCTTGAGCATTGCGGAACCCATGTTCACCGATAGTCGTTAGCGTGTATTCGACTCCTCCGAACTTGGGGTTCGCGGGAAGTACAAGAGTGCCGGTTATATTATTGCCGGGAATTGATTCTTCGATAGTTATCCAACGTTCTTGACCCTGTTTTGTCTCACATGTTTTTGCATACTCGTCGAGGACGGTATAGGTCACAGTTTTGCCCTCATAGGTATATTCAAAGTCTTGGGCTTCAACCGAAAGCGCAGAGACTATAAGCCCCAGGAGGAGCAGTGCTTTCTTGAAGAGTTTAATATGTCTCATTTAAGGAAGTTTATTGAAATTAGTGATTATGAATTGAGATTGTTTGATTGGAGTTCTGCTTGTGGGCTTTAGGTCGAGGGAGAACGTCCCGAAAGATTTTGAGCCGGGTTTGGTCACGCAACTTGAAATTTTAACAAAGTCCATAGAATTGATAAGCCACATACGGTCGATGTCCTTGATATAGAACACAAACCAGTAATTCTCGCGAGGGTAGTCACACTTAATTCTTGCAAACAGTCCCCCTTTTGACAGAGATTTAATCTGTATTTCCTGATAGGTTGGCTTCCGGACATTACTACGGTCGTCGGAGTCGGAACGGGTAGCAACAATCATGTCTACTCCGTGATCGTCAACAGCCGGAATGTACACTTCCCGGTTTTCAGCAAGCAGCATTGACGCCACAAGCATCTCAGTTGATTTTCCTAAGTCTTGAGAAGGAATCATAATAAATCGACCGCCGGGCTCTCCTCATTGGCAACGTATTGGTCTATAAAAAGAAAAGCGTGAGAGCCGTACCGTTTGCTCGTTCCACGGTTAGAGGCTCTGGCATGTGCCCATCTCAGTTGAACGAGCAAACATGCAGAAGCCTCACGCAGAATATGTAAAAATGCACCAATAGCCGACACTCGCGTGCTTGCTGTTGGCGGAATATACATATCCACATTGGCATCTACTGTTTGCTACATTCTTGACTGAGATTTGAAACTGCCAGATTTCTAACCGTCAAGAAAGAGCGTCGAGTAAACGCTTTCCGTTATGTTTGCAACCCGCCGCTCGAACCCCGACCGGGCTTCTGCGATGCGGTCTGCATCTGCAAAATTAGTAATAATTCCTGGGATTTAGAGCTGATTATGCTTAAAAAAATAATCTCACGCTAAAGAATCGCCACCGAGGGAACTCTTGCTTCTCTCGGCGGGATAATGTCGCGTTTGGAGCACCCGATGCGGGTTGACCGACAGTTCTGATCAATGGCGCAGAGCAGAAAGAACACAGCCCGGCTTTTTGCTATAACTGCTTGGACGGACTGTGTTTTATGGCGGATAAATTTCTCTACACCAATTATTATTTGTAACTTTGTTATTGCAAGCCAAGTGCTTGTATGACATTTAATAATCTGCCCTTAGGGACTGCCGGGCAAAAAAGAAAATGAAAATAAGCCAAAATATGAGCAACGAAATACTATATTTACTGCTTCCTGATTTCGCTTCACATGAGATGGTCTATCTCATGGAGGCTGTAAGCAGCGATGAAACGCAGTTGAAGCCCGATCCTAAATATGTCAATAAAATCGTGGCGCCTACTATGGAGCCTGTCACTGCGATTGGTGGATTCCGTGTGTTGCCCGATTATTCCTTTGAGAATATGCCTGATGATTATGCCGCACTCGTTTTGATAGGCGGTTATGGCTGGCTTACTCCGGTAGCGGATAGGGTTGCACCCATAGTCGGTAAGGCGTTGGAAAAAGGTATAATTGTAGGAGCAATATGCAATGGAGCATCATTCATGGCAAAACATGGATTTCTTAACGGCGTAAAGCATACCGGTAATGGTCTTGACCAGCTCAAACTGTGGGGAGGAGAAGTTTATACCAATTCAGGAAGTTACATACATCAGCAGGCGGTGTCTGATGGTGGCATAGTAACAGCCAATGGCTCAGCTGTGCTCGAATTTACGAAGGAGTTGTTGCTGCTGCTTGAAAACGATACTCCCGAGCGCGTGGAGATGTACTATCAGTTTAACAAGCAGGGGTTCTGTGCCCTTTTCTAAAACTGAGACGATAATTAAACAAAGGAACAGAGATGAAACAGAGCCACATTCTATGTTTGTTAACTGGCGGAATCTTGATGATGACTTCATGTAGTCAATCATCTGATAATACGAAGAGTTGCGCATTAGCAGTTAATGATAGACCTCCATTGGAATACACAGATGCAGACAGGACGTTTGGTGTTTCTATCCGATTGGTTTGCATCAATGGATTCCGTTCAGAACAGCCGACTCAAAACCGGCTCCGAACTTCATATATCAGCAGGTGATGGCGTTACTGACGCAACAGTTGAAAAGGTGAAACGCAACGTCATAAAATGTGGAATCGAAGGTATGTCAATATCTAATTTCTAACCTGTCATGAAGAGAATATATACCGCATTTCGGATTACTTCGCTTATAGCATTTTGCTTGATGTCTTCGCCGCTCTGCCATGCGGAGACCGGCAATCTGACAGGAGCTTGGAAAGGGCCGAAGGATTTGATGATTAATGTGTGTGATGATGGTAAGAATCAGCAATACGTTTGCTCGTGCGGCATTTTTCGCACTTGGGGATGGGTGAATCTTTCAACGACATTTTCAAACGATTCGATTATAATAGTATCTAAGGAGGACGGCAACCCTTTTGAGGGACGATTCAGAATTGAATCTAAAGACCGCCTTGAAGGGAACCTGACCATGGGAAATCCCGGTGACGAATGGTACTACAACGACAGGTGCGAGCTTATACGACAGAAACCAGAGATGCCCGACAATCTCAACCATGCTTTGGAAGGAACTATTCTGCCGACAGATTACGGTGTACTCTCGCTTAATCGGGAAATGGCGCAGGAAGTACTGTCGACTGTTACACCTGGTTCAATAGGATATGCAGAAAAGAGTGAAGTGGAAAAGTTGCTGAACGCAAAACCATATCCCTTATCGCCCAAAGAGTTGATCGGATTCAAGCGAGTGCGTTCAATTCAGATTGATGCCCGCGACGGCATTTTCTCATATCCGTATTTCAATTGTCGATTCAAGGAGACTAACGGGAAAATATTTTTTGAGAAAACAAAGGGAAGCCAGCGTAAATCAGGATTTCTATACCAAAATAGCCCCGAATCGCTCATATTTCTTGGAGGATGGAGTGTGAACGATGACCCTCAGACCGCTTATGGCAGCGAAAATTCTGTTGCCGGCACCGTTTACAAAATCGGTACTAACAAAGCGATAATGATATTTCCAACAGAAGAGAACCGCGTGGAAATTTATGAATTAAAAAAATAGTGACTCATAAAGAATATATATGCCCTATATATCAATCGAGAGCGGCAAACTGACCGCAGAACAGAAAAAACAGTTGATCGAGCGACTTACAGCCACAGCCTCCGACGTAACCCATATTCCGGAGCAGTTCTTCACCGTCACCATCAAAGAGTTGCCCGACGAGAACTTCGGTATTGGCGGCAAATCAATCGACGAGATAAAACGCAACTATAAACCATGAAAGTAATCGGAATAAACGGAAGTCCCCGTAAAGGCTGGAACACTGAAACGCTCGTTAAAAAGGCACTGGAAGGAGCCGCCTCAATGGGGGCCGATACGGAGCTTATCCAGCTCTATGATGAGCCGATAAAGGGTTGCATGGAGTGTTACGCCTGCAAGCGTAAAGGCAACAAAACGGGAGGAGTCTGCGCGATTCATGATAATCTGCGCCCAGTGCTTGAAAAGGCTTTTGCCGCCGACGCTGTCATAATAGGCTCGCCCAACTTTTTTGGTTATCCGTCGGGGATGATTCGTTCGTTCCTTGAGCGATTCCTATATCCTCTTGCCTCATATCAGTTGGAAAACGGTGAGAATGTGAGAATACTTGGTCAGCGCATCATACCGGCAGGAATCATATTCACGATGAACTCCAACAAGCATTTCTATGGAGCTATGAATTACGGGGACACATTGGGGGCAACACGTCAGAATCTGGAATATGTGCTTGGTTATGCCGAGCAGTACAACAGCTTCAACACTATTCAGTTTTCAGACTATTCAAAAATGGATGCAAATATGTTTGACCCTGCCGAGAAGCTGCATCAGCACGAAACTCAGTTCCCTGTTGACGAACAAAAATGTTTTGAGATGGGTATTAGACTCGTTAAAAAAGCCTCTGAATGACGAAGTCGTTACAATCTATGACTTTGGAAGAATTATGGGAGTTGTTTCCTATAATTCTGACGCCTTATAATCCTCAATGGGCAATCTGGGCAAAGGAGGAAATACAATTACTGTCAGACAATCTTTCATCCTATGACCCTATAATCAACCATATAGGCAGTACAGCCATAAAGGGTATGCAAGCCAAACCGATTATTGATATTCTTGTAGAAGTTTCTACCGATATAGAATGGAAATCAATAAAGGGGATAATGGAAGCCAACGGGTATATCTGTATGTCAGAATCAGACAGCCGAATAAGTTTCAATAAGGGCTATACTCCAGCGGGATATGCCGACAAGGTGTTTCATATACATTTTCATAGAATAGGAGACAATGACGAAATCCTTTTTCGCGATTATCTTATTGAGTGCCCGGAAGTTGCAAAAGAGTATGAGAAATTGAAACTGTCATTGCTTCCCAAATACAAAAACGACCGTGACGGATACACCGAAGCTAAAACTGCATTTGTAAAGAATATAATAAGCGCATGCTTGATACAATGAATGATAATATATTGGGGATGATTGCTGTAATTGGGGCACCGGTATGTGAAATTAACCCAGAAAGGGTATAATCTGTAATAAAGCAAAATGTTTTATACCCTAAAAGGTGTAATATTATGTACGTTTGGTTATAATACCGAAAAGGGGATATTCGCAAAGCGTTACATATCATTAGGGCTATTGTCAGTCCTTACGATTACAATATACTTTGGGGTGGGGTTGAAACTTTTTGTGAGGAGTCGCGTCTAATATTATGAATATGTCTCACCGATTTCTGTTAAATCACGGGACTTAAAATGCAATATTATGGAAGCTATGAATTTACAGTGGTACTATTTCTTGCCTGTCGTTGCCGGTATTGTCGGCGGTATTATCAGCGGTTATTACTATAAGAATTATCAGCGCAAGAAGTAAACCTACTCTTAGATTGACTGCATTGTGATAGTCGGCACGGATTTGGGTCGGTGTTGATTACTTTTGTTGGTGGTATTGTTGACTTGTTTATTATTCACTACCTTTGCATAAGGTTTTGGTAAAGGGTATTAGAGCGTTTTTCGTGCCCTGTGTTGACTCGATTTTATGGAAATTAAGAAGAATAATAAGGTTGTGATTACCGGCAGGACCATTTGTCTTGTCGTGGGCTTGCTGGCGGCCGTTTGCGGCATTTACTGGCTCGTGAGGGCGTTGGTTGTGGATGATGTTAATCTGCCCGCGATGCTCTCGAGTATTACGTGCTCTTTGTTTCTTATGACTTATTATCTGAGAACAAGATAATCGTTTACTGCTATGCATTATAAATTCTGCCCGGAGTGTGGTGCGAAGCTTGTTGACAGGCAAGCCGGCGATGATGGCGCAGTTCCGTACTGCGGGGCCTGCAATCGTTTTTGGTTTGATTCGTTTTCGAGCTGTGTCATCGTGATGGTTGTCAATGAGCTGCAGGAGATTGCCTTGCTGCATCAATCATATATTTCGGACGAGTACGACACGTTTGTTGCCGGCTTCATGACTCCGGGCGAGAGTGCCGAGCAGGCTGCTGTAAGGGAGGTAAAAGAAGAACTTGGACTCACGGTTGACGAACTGGAATATGCAGGCACTCACTGGTTTGACAAGCGCGAGCAGTTGATGCACGCGTTCATAGGGTATGTAAGGAAAGCGCCATTCGCGTTGTCGCAGGAGGTTGACAGCGCATCATGGGTAAGCGTAGCTGATGCTCCCGGGCGAATGTTTCCGGATCGTCCCGGCAACACGCAGCATATCATTTATCGCCAGTATTGCAAGTCGATAAAACGAGTTCACGCAGGTGATGACTTGCATTACAATCAACAGAGGTAGTCATACAATCATGACTGCTCATAAATAATTAGGAAATATGTCAAAAGAAACCCTTGACTTTGGTAACGGCAGGATAGGGCGCCTGTTTGCCGCCATGTTCATTCCTACGCTCATTGGCATGGTATTCAACTCGCTGTTGAATATCTGTGACGGTATGTTTGTGGGGCACGGTGTCGGTAGCGACGGCCTGGCTGCTATCAATATCGTGGCGCCGCTGTATCTTGTGTGCACCGGCATAGGCCTTATGTTCGGCATCGGCGCATCGGTCATCGGCAGCATAAGGCTGGCCGAGAATAATGTCAAAGGCGCCCGCCTCATTCTTACACAGGCATTTATAACCGGTTCGATAATATTTGGCATCGTGATACTGGTTTCGCTGCTGTTCACCGACGGAGTCCTTGCACTGCTCGGCTGCAGTGAACGCCTCGATGGGTTGGCCACGGATTATCTGTTATGGATTCTCCCGGGGCTGGTGTTCCTTTACCTGCAGTGTGTGGGAATGATGCTTATAAGGCTTGACGGTTCGCCAAAGTATGCGATGACGGTGCAGATAGTAGCGGCTATCCTCAATATTTTCCTTGACTGGCTGATGGTCTTCCCCTTGGGCATGGGCATAAAAGGCGCAGCTGTCGCCACCTCGATAGCATGTATTGTGGGTGGCCTGATGGTACTTGTCTACTTCCTGTTTTTCTCGGAGAAACTCAAGTTTATTCGTGTAAATGTGGACCGTAGCTCGGTTTTCAAGTCGTTGCACGATGTTGGTTATATGGCCAAGATAGGTTTTGCCACGTTTATTGCCGAGGTGGCGATAGGAGTGACTATAATTACAGGTAACTATGTGTTTATGGACCGCCTGGGTGAGAATGGCGTTGCGGCCTACAGCATTGGATGCTACCTGTTTCCGCTCATTTTCTCGATAAGCAATGCTGTGGCTCAGGCGTCGCAGCCGATAGTAAGTTTCAATTACGGTGCAGGGAAGACCGACCGTGTAAGGAAGGCGTTGAACATAGCCCTCGCAGTAGCGAGCGGGTGTGGAGTGCTTATAAGCATCGGCTTGTGGCAGGGAGCGCCGTTGCTCACCCGCCTGTTCCTCGAGCCCGATGTGCCGGCATACGATATGGCATTGCACGGACTGCCGCTGCTTGGCGTGTGTGCGCTGTTCTTTGCTATAAATATTACATTTATAGGTTATTATCAAAGTATCGAGTCGGCCGGACGATCGATCGTATTCATGCTGCTGCGTGGAATAGTATTCCTTATTCCCGGTTTTATCCTGCTCCCCGGGATGCTCGGTAATGATGGATTGTGGCTGGCGATACCTGTTGCCGAGGCTCTTACGCTGCTCGTGATTGTAGCAATGTATATTGTCAATCGCAGGAAGAGCTGCTGTCGATAGCTATTTTGATCACGCCATCGGCCTTGGACTCGAACAGCGTGTAGGCCTCTTGAATTTTATCGAGCGGGTAGCGGTGGGTTATAAGGTGGGTGGTGTCGATATCTCCGTTGGCAATTAGTTGCAGGATTGTGTCACAGTCGCATCCGTCGACGCCTCCGGTCTTGAAGGTCAGGTTCTTGCCATACATAGAGGGTAGGGGGAGAATCTGAGGGTGGTCGTAAAGGGCGACAATTGTCACGATGGCGTTAGGCCGGGCCGATTGCCATGCCAGCGAGAAAGTCTCGTCGGTTCCGGCTACTTCGATAACGCGGTCGGCGCCGCCATGTTCACTCAGCTGCATGACGGTATCTAGGCACTCGTCGGGAGCGGTGACGGTAACGTCGGGATAGTGGCTTTTTACAAACTCCCGCCTGCGTGCGTCCTTTTCACACACGATGATGCAGCGGGGCTTTTTAAGCCTCAGGCACTCGAGCGTGCATAGCCCCGTAGAGCCGGCGCCGATTATAAGCACGGTGTCATCGGCCGATATTTCTGAAATTTTGACAGCCCAGTAACCGGTGGCGAGGATGTCGCCGGTAAAGAGGGCCTGATCGTCGGTCACGGTATCGGGTATCGGAGAGAGGGCGTTGTCGGCAAACGGTACGCGCACATACTCGGTTTGTCCGCCATCTATGCGACATCCCAGAGCCCATCCGCCGTTGGCATCGGTACAGTTGTTAACCCAGCCGTTGCGACAGAAAAAGCATTCTCCGCAGAATGTTTCCACATTCACAGCAACGCGGTCGCCGGGGCTTACGCGAGTTACTCCCGAGCCGACCGACTCAACAATTCCCACCATCTCGTGTCCCACGGTTATTCCGCAGCGTGCTTGCGGTACGGAGCCGTGCAGTATGTGGAGGTCCGACGAACATATACTTGACAGTGTGACCCTTACGATGGCATCCTTAGGGTCAATGATCACGGGGCGAGGCTTCTCGATAAGTTCAAAGTGCCCGTGGCTTATGTATGTAAGTGCTTTCATTCTACATCGATGATTTGTGATGCAAAATTAGTCAATTCGGGAATCGTATGAAAGCCTATCCGGCGATAATATTTATTTCATTTTGGATGTTTTCTTACGTTTCTCAGTGCGGCCTGTATTGCAGGAGACTCGTTGGCAACGTCGATCATTCCAATCACCTGTTTAAACTCGGCAAGCAGTTCGGGGAACAGGCGGCATTGCTTGAAGGCCAGTTTGATACACAGCGAACGTATGGCATAAGGCTCGCCGGAGTTGATCTTTGATAAACAGTAATCGAGAAAATCGGTTCGCAGGTTCTGTTTATTTACAGGTAATCGTTCGAGCAGGTTGAGTATGAGGCGCTTTTGGCCGGAATGGTCGGTTCTGAGCAGTTTGTCGATCAAGAAGTCGCGGTGAGAAGCGATTGACGGCATGAAGGCACTGTGTAGGTGAGTCAACACCCACAGTGCGTTGTAGCCGACGCGCTCATCGTCGTCGGCTACAAGATTGAAAAGGCAATCAACACCGGGCGCTTCGTCATTGTCGCAAATCAAGGTCTTGAGAAAGCCGATTTCCCGAGTCCCGATGCGATTGCCAAGCAACGTTCTAAGCTTCGATTCAAAGTCCTGTACAGCAGTTTCCATTCCCCAAAATTAGTACAAGTATCACTCCCAATCAAGTCTTTTCCCTTGTATTTCATCGATACTGACGAGATAGTGGAAGTTGGTGAGCGATAGTTTTTGAGCACTGTACGCACGGTTGCGACCTACATCATGTCAACTACCGATTTGGAGTCGGGAGCCGCGCCGAGAGCGCTGATTGCTGCATAGAGATTCTCGATGCTGTCGGTATTTACATAAGATTGCCCCGCGTGGTTATTTCAGCATCGGTCATGGTATAGGCTCCCAGGCTACCTTCTTTAGCCTGTATGCATATATAGGTCAACGGAGTATCGGAAGTACACTTGATGTTGCGGTCGCAGTTGGTTGATACTCGTATTACTGAGCCTTCGTTTATCTCAAAAGTCTCATCGTCGACTTGAAATTTTCCGCTTCCCGAGAGGATGATGTAGTTTTCCTCGTTGTTTTTGTGGCTGTGAAAGAATGGTACTGATTGACCTGAGGGGAGTGTGCCAAATGAAATCTCACATGAAGTGGCGCCTGTGGCATCCTTAACAAACTGTTTTCCTTCAAAACCATGCAAGCTGCCCACAGTGGCGTGAGCAAACTTGTTGCCTGAATTAATGACCTTTACCTCATTCATATTTTTAGAATTTAAATATATTGATTAACTTTACAGCGGTAAGCCGCTTTATTTTTGATAGTGCGAAATTAACAACTAATTTAATGCCGTACAAGACGTTACGTTGAGGTAAGGCACTTACGTGAAAGTAACCAATGGTTGATTATGAACAGATTACCGCTTAAAGATAATTTGAAAAAATATACCGGGATCGGCTCATGTCCGGTAAGGAACATCGTTGCCCGTTTTTCGGGGAAGTGGTCGATGCTCGTGTTGTGTGTATTGTCGGAGAATGACGCGACACGTTTTAATGAGATAGGCAAAGCTATACCCGATATATCACCCAAAGTGCTCACCGAGACATTGAAGAATCTTGAGGCCGACGGATTGATTTCAAGGAGGCTATATGCCGAGATTCCGCCCAAAGTAGAGTACTCGCTAACAGAATTGGGTCGCAGCCTCATGCCTCATATTGAAAATCTCGTGGGCTGGGCTTTGGAAAACTACGATGTAATTTCAAAGAAACGATAAGATAAATAGCTTATACTATCCAATGAAACGTATCGAGAGGGAGAAATTAGTTATTGGCGACATGATTGCGATATACTGTCGTAAACATCATCGGATTGATAACGATGTGTTATGTGACGAGTGTGTTCAGCTACTGTCTTATGCCCGCCACCGTCTCGATCTCTGTCCGCACGGAGATTGCAAGCCGAGTTGTCGCAAATGTGAGATACATTGCTATTCAAGGGAGAAAAGGGAGCAGATACGTGCCGTGATGCGATACGTCGGCCCCCGCATGCTGTTCATCCACCCCCTTACGGCCCTCCGCCACCTCATCTACGAACTTAAGTAGATCCCTACACTTCGTCCGACTTTTAGAGACCTACCTGTTTGAACAAGCCAATGTTGAGATCTATACAACTTTACGCTCGCCTGCCTCTATCTTTGAAATCTTATTGGTGGCTCCGTCTACTTCCATGTAAAGTATATCTGTCACGTTATTGTCTTTGGGGTTAGGCTTGTATTTTACCTCAAATGAATACTTTTCCAATGGAAGGCCGTTTAGGTCGTCAAGATTATTTATTTGAAGCGTCCGGTCGGCGTGCCTGAAGTCAGTGTCATCCGAAACAATCGGGATCGTCACGGCTGACAGTTCTTCGGCAAGCTCTTTGGTGCAAAAATGCTCATAGAGTTGTTTCAAATCAGCCGCAGATGCTCCGACTGCTCTTTCGTTAAGATATAGTGTCATAAAATCAGCGATATAACTATTCCCATCAACGCCCATCTCATATTCAAGGACTGAGAGATTTGATGTGCCGTCGGGACATATTTGATACAGCATATTCCAACCGTCATCCGTGTCAGGCACAAAGCAGCCAAAAAATAGATATATAGCAGACTCCGACGCCCAGAATACATCGCCGCCACATTGCATCATATATTCTCCCTCGTTACCGACCACATCTTTTGTCCGTATTTCTTTGCCAGAGTACACGACCTTATTGTCATAAGACAGTGTTAGAAACACAGAAGAATCCCTTACTGCCCAATCATCCCGTCCGACAACAACCTCGTTGGAGTCCTTTGTCGCTTTGACAGTCCAATGTTCTATGACCTTATCTTCAATTAGCCTGCCTCTGACGACTTCAAAATCGGTGACAATCACAGATTCTTCTATCGGTTGCTGCACTTGCCGAGAACTGCCGACCTTGCTCTGTCCTAAACAAGCCGCAATCAACCCCGAGGTTATAACTGCAATATTAATGACACTAATCAAAATTTTCATTGTCAAATAAATTTCTCAGTTTTTAGATAGGGTGGCTTCAGCGAGTTTTGTAAGCCCCCAATAGAGTATCAGTAATATGAGCTGCACAACTGGGAGCACAACTCCTAAGGCGAACCAACCCCATCCATCAGTATCCTCATGCGTCAATCTAAGATAGATTGAATAGACCGTATATAAGCTAATGATTACCAAATTAGACAATGCAGCATTGGGATGAGTCTTTTTGAATAATGCCAGAACTATCATTAACGCTTGGTGTACTGTAAAAATATATATCATACTGAACGACTTACACCTCACTGCGACACCTGTTTTCGTCACTTTTTTGTTCTGAAAAATTTAATTGCAGATTATCAGGGGT